>JBJKRM010000504.1:0-8823 GCA_046704685.1 Rhizomicrobium sp. | reverse complement strand
GTCCTTCTTCTTCATCGCCTTGGGCCTCACCATCTTCCTCTGGTCCAAAGTGCCGTTCGGCTTCCTGCCGTCCGAGGTTACCGGGCAGATCTATGGCGGCATCCGCGCCGACCAGGACATCTCCTTCCAGCTGATGCAGAAGAAGTTCGCCAGCTTCATCGATATCATCGCCAAGGATCCGGCGGTGGACACGGCGGTGGGCTTCACCGGCGGCGGCGGGCCGCGCAGCGGCAGCGTCAATTCCGCCCGCGTCTTCATCCAGTTGAAGCCGGTCCTCAAGCGCCACGGCCTGACCACCGATGATGTGGTCCGGCGCCTCAGCGACAAGCTTGACGATATCGCCGGGGCCCACATCTACATGCATGCTGCCGGTAATTTCCACGCCGGCGGCCGTCAGAGCGATGCCACCTATCAGTACAGCATGCTGGGCGACACGCTCTCCGAGCTCAACACCTGGGTGCCCAAGATCACCGATGCGTTGCAGAACGTGCCCGAACTGGAAGACGTCAACTCCGACCGCGAGGACGCCGGCCTCGAGGTCGAGCTGCACATCGACCGCGCCACCGCGGCGCGCCTCGGGATCAAGACAACCCAGATCACCTCCACGCTGTATGATGCCTTCGGCCAGCGTCAGGTCTCGACCATCTACGAGGATCTCAACCAGTACCATGTGGTGATGGGGGTGGAGCCCCAGTTCTGGCAGAGTCCCGAGACGCTGAAGGACATCTATGTCTCCACCTCGGGCGGGGCGCTGTCGGGGACCGAGGCCACCAGTGCCGTCGCCGGCACCACCAGCGTGACCGGCACCGCGGCGCTGACGGCGGCCGATGTGGCCAATGATCCGCGCCGCAATCAGCAGATGAACGCCCTGACCTCGACGGTGGGCGGGGCGGCCTCAACCGCCGCTTCGATATCGACCCGTGTCGAGAAGATGGTGCCGCTGGCCGCCTTCTCGAGCTTCGGGCCGGGCACCACGCCGTTGTCGATCAACCATCAGGGGCCGTTCGTCGCCACCACCTTCTCCTTCAACCTCGCCAAGGGCTACACCCTGGGCCAGGCGGTGACCGCCATCCGCCGCACCATGGACCAGTTGCATGTGCCGATTGCGATCCATGGCGAATTTGCCGGCAACGCACGCCTGTTCCGCCAGTCCTTCCAGAACGAGCCGATCCTGGTGCTCGCCGCCATCATCGCGGTCTACATCGTCCTCGGCGTGCTGTATGAGAGTCTGATCCACCCGCTCACCATCATCTCGACCTTGCCGTCGGCCGGCGTGGGCGCGCTGGTTGCCATTCTCATCGCCTTCAAGTTCGATTCCAACATCAACCTGAATCTGATCTCGTTCATCGGCATCATCCTGTTGATCGGCATCGTCAAGAAGAACGCCATCATGATGGTGGATTTTGCCCTCGACGCCGAGCGCAGGCGCGGGCTCACCTCGCGCGAGGCGATCTACGAGGCCTGCCAGCTGCGCTTCCGTCCCATCATGATGACCACCTTCGTCGCCATCCTCGGGGCGCTGCCTTTGGCGATCGGCTTCGGCACGGGCTCGGAGATGCGCCAGCCGCTCGGCATTGCCATTGTCGGCGGCCTTCTGGTCAGCCAGCTCTTGACGCTCTACACCACGCCGGTGATCTACCTCTATCTCGACCGCTTCCGGCTTTGGTCCAAGCGCAAATGGAACCGTTTCTATGCGCGCCTGTTGGGCGATCCGATCCCCGACGCGGCGGAGTAGCAAGCAAAGCTGTCATCCCGGACGCGCCCTCGTCGCCGTTTCCGTCTGGCACTTGGGCGCGATCCGGAACCCACCCGGAAATCTCTCAGGTGTTGAAGTGTGTCCCGGCTCTGCGCGCTGTATTCATCCGTCGTGCCACATCACGAAGTGCGTGCGACAGCGCTTGGCCGGGATGACAACGTGGGGGCACTGCGCCGCCCTAGAAATCCGGCGTGTCGGATTCGCTTACATCGGGCTTGCCGTTGCGGATTTCGGCGGCTCGGTATTGCCGATAGAGGCTGCGCGTCGTGGCGTAGACGTCGATCGAGGTGCGCTCGATCTGCTCCAGCGTGTCGATATTGCGCGCCCTGAGGTCGAGCACCGAAACGCCGGACCGCACGGCATACCACGTGTCCGATCCGTGGAATTTGATGTAGGTGGTGGGATCCATGAAGATGTCCACCACGTCGCCGGTCAGGTCGCGCGGCGGATCTGGGCCCATGAAGGGCAGCACCAGATAGGGGCCTTCGCCGACGCCGTAGACACCCAGCGTCTGCCCGAAGTCCTCGGAATGGTCGGGGATGCCCACCATGGTCGCCACATCCACCAGACCGCCGACGCCGAGCGTGGTGTTGACCGTGAAGCGGCTGATGGTTTCGCCGGCGCGCTTGCCTTCGCCTTGCAGGATGTCGTTCCCCAAGGTGACGGGCTTGTCGAGATTGGTGAGGAAATTGTGCACCCCGTCACGCGCGAATTGGGGAACCGCATGGTTGTAGAATTTGGCCACCGGCTTGGCCACCGCGTTGTCCACCTTGGTGTTGAAATTGAAGATGGCACGGTTCATCGGCTCGTAGGGATCGTTCTGGGCGATCGCCTCCGGGTTGTTGGTGGTGCAGCCCGCTGCCAGGACAGCCAGAACCGCCATGCTGAGAAGATGCAGCCGCATACTCAGGAATCCCGCTCTCACCGTGATGAATCAGCCCGTCATGGTTCAACGCAAGCATGAATATCGGGTTTCAAATCCCCGGTAACAAGGGGGAGAAAGTTCAAATTCCTGCATACCAGCTGTAGCCTTGGTCCTCCCAGTAGCCGCCTTTGCCGCCGGCGATGTGCGACAGTTCCGCTACAAGCTCGATCCGCTTGATGTATTTGGCCATTTTGTAGCCGAGCTGGCGTTCCGCGCGCAGTCGCAGCGGCGCGCCATTGGCGATGGGAAGCGGCGCGCCATTTAATTGATAGGCAAGAATTGTTTGCGGGTGGGTGGCTTCCAGGAGGTCGAGGCTCTCATAATAGTACGACTCGGGCCAGCCCGGTTCGGCCATGTTGTCCGCGCAGTGGAAGACGACATAGCGCGCCTCGGGCTTCGGCTTGGCGGCTGCCAGCACCGTCGCCAGCGGCGCGCCGGTCCACTCCCCGATGCAACTCCAGCCCTCCACGCAGTCGTGCCGCGTGATCTGGGTGCGTGACGGGATGGCCTTGATGTCCGCCATCGACAGGGACAGCGGTTTCTCCACCAGCCCGCCGACCGCCACCCGCCAGTCCTTGAAGCCGTTGGCCGCCTGGGCGTTGTAATAATTCGTGTCGGGGTCGGTCGTGCCGTTGGGCCGGAAGACCGGAGCGATGTCGGCCTTGGTGTACTCGGGCGCCAGAGCATGGCGGCCGGCGAACAGGCGTTGCGCCCAACGGGTGAGGTTCTCCACCTGGTCCAGGGAGCCGACCACCCATTTCTTTTGCGACAGGCTCGAGCAGCCCGACAAGGCCAGCGCCACGGCGCCGGCGCCGGCGCGCGCCAGGAAGCGGCGGCGGTCAGTCATGGGCGTCCTCCTCGATGGCATAGCGGCCGGTGATCATGGAGCGAAGATTGTTCCAGGTGCCCGACAGCACGACCATGGCGATGTGCACCAGGAAGAAGGCGACGAAGGAAAAGGCGCAAAGAAAATGGATGGTGCGCGCCGATTGCCGTCCGCCGAACAGCCACAAAAGCTGCGGGAAAGCGGCATCCATGGTGGGCGACATGGTGAGGCCGGTGAGCACGATGAGCGGCCCCAGCCCGAAGATCACGGCGATATAGACCAGCTTTTGCAGGGCGTTGTAGCGCCTGGCGGCTTCGCCCTTGGGAAATTTCAGTTTCAGGTGATCGACGATCTCGCGCGGCAGATGGCGGATGTCGGTCCTGGTCGGCATCAGATCGTGCCGCGCATGGCCGCGCAGCAGGGCCCAGGCGATGAACAAGACGCCGTTGATGACGAACAGCCAAGCGAAGGCGAAATGCCAATGCCGTCCCATGGCCAGCCATTGTGGGCCGGGTAGGGTGATCCAGGCGGGAAAGCCGCGGGCGGTCTGGTAGCCGTCGACCTTGGAGGCGCCGAGCCAGCCGGTGGTGACGAAATGGTGGTCGCCGATCTGGGTGATGCCCGTGAGGGTGCCGTTGGCGTCCTGCACCGCCGTCATCGATAGCAGCGGATGGGCGAAGTCGGACGACTGGCCCCAATAAAGCGCCGGATGGGCGTTGAAGATTTGCAGCCCGCTCATCAGCAGCACCAGCAGGCACAACACGTTGATCCAATGGGATATTCTTGTGACCACGGCGTGCCGCCGCACCAGCGTGCCTGCCGGAACCAGGCCCAGCATCCGCTGCACCAACCGCTTCATCCACTCGGCTCCCGCGATCATTCGTCGCGCACGCTCGTGCCCTGATCCCGCAATTCGCCCCATCCCGAGACCGGCGTCTGGCGACTATCGAAATCACAAGGACACTAGCCAATTTGTTGAATCTAGTGTCGTTCCGGTTTCGAAGTTCGCCAAGGAGCGGATATCGGTTACAGGGCGAACGCCTAAACCGCGACACTAACAGGGGCCGGCCGGCCCCGCCATGCAGGGCTGCCGCTGGGTCATCTTGGTAACCGGTAGACATTCGCATAAGGTCTTGATTACGTTGCAGCGCTGAAGTGGTGGGTTGGAGGCACCGGTGGCCTTTGGGATGCCTCGAATGGGGCCTTCAAATCCGAATCCACTCCGGGGAATAATAGGTTGCCAGCGTGGCTCTGACCCGGCACCGGCAGAGCGCCTGGCCCGCTGTTTGGCGAACGCGCCACTGGCCCAAAGGATGTTTCCATGACGACCCCGCTTCATCTCCACCCCGATCGCTTTTTCCCGGCCGACAAAGATAGCGGTAACATCGCGCGCCGCCTGTTCGATCACGTCGAAAGGCTGCCGATCATCAGCCCGCACGGTCACACCGATCCGGCTTGGTTCGCGGGCGACACGCCGTTCGAGGACGCCACCTCTCTGTTTCTCTGGCCGGACCACTATGTGCACCGCATGCTCTACAGCCAGGGCATCAAGTTGACCCAGCTCGGCATCGCCCCCAAGGGCGGTACGGCGGAGCCTGATCGCCGCAAGGCCTGGAAGCTGTTCGCCGAGCACTACTGGCTGTTTCGCGGCACGCCGTCGCGCACCTGGCTCGATCACGCCTTCTCCACGGTGTTCGGCCTGGACGTGCGCCTCGAGGCTGCCACCGCCGATCACTATTACGACGTCATCAAGGACAGTCTCGCCAAGCCCGAGTTCCGCCCGCGCGCCCTGTTCAAGCGCTTCAACATCGAAGTGCTGGCGACCACCGAAGGCGCCACCGATCCGCTTCGCCATCACCAGAAGATGCGCAAGGAATGGGACGGCCGCGTCATCACCACCTTCCGGCCCGACGGCGTGGTCAATCCCGAGATCGACGGCTTCAAAAAGAACATGGCCGAGCTCGCCGAGCTGACCAAGGAGAACGTCGCCAGCTGGAAGGGCTATCTTTCGGCACTGAGGAACCGGCGCGAATATTTCCGCAAGGTGGGCGGCGCCACCGCCACCGATCACGGCCATCCCACGCCGATCACCTGCGATCTTTCGCCGGCCGCATGCCAGAGCCTGCTCGACAAGGCGATGAAGGGCACCATGACGCCGGCCGAGGCCGAGCAGTTCCGCGGTCAGATGCTGACCGAGATGGCGCTGATGTCGATCGAGGACGGCATGACCATGCAGATTCATCCCGGCTCGTTCCGCAACCATAATCCGCAGCTCTTCGAGGGCTACGGCCCCGACCGCGGCGCCGACATCCCGATGCGCGTCAGCTATGTCGACCAGTTGAAGCCCTTGCTCGACAGGATCGGCAACCGCAACGATCTCATCGTGCTGCTGTTCACGCTGGATGAGTCGAACTACGCCCGCGAGTTGGCGCCGCTGGCCGGGCATTATCCGGCCTTGCGTCTCGGTCCGCCCTGGTGGTTCCACGATTCACCGGAAGGCATGATGCGCTACCGCCGCAACTGCACCGAGACCGCCGGCTTCTACAACACCGCCGGCTTCAACGACGACACCCGCGCCTTCCTCTCTATCCCGGCGCGCCACGACGTGGCGCGGCGCATGGACTGCGTCTATCTCGCCGAACTCGTTGTCACCCACCGCCTCGACGAAGCCGAAGCGGCGGAGATCGCAGTGGCGCTTGCCTACGACCTGCCGAAGAAGGCGTACAAGCTGTAGATCACACCAAAGGTGCCATGGCCCGCGAATGCGGGCCACCCAGGTGACGGTGGCGCATCGCCGACGGGGCGTTCCGTGTCACCTCGATCGCCCGCAGTTGCGGGCGATGACACGAATGAGGAATTTCAACGGCGGCCCGACGGGCCGCCATTTTTCTTGTGCCTTCGGCAGGTCCGTTTTGTGTCGATCGACGGCGAACTCTTCAACACAACCTGGCAGTTGTCGCCCTTTTTGCGAGAGCGGATGTGTCGGCTGAAAACTGTCAATTTTCTTCACAATAATTTTTGTACGCCAACACAACATATTGATGCTCAAAGGCAAAATTTCTGGCGCAAATTTTGCTAACCATTTGCTGCGTGATCGCGGCCGTTCGGTTCCTCCGGAGCCGTGGTGGGCCAATCATGGGTGGTCAGGCAGGAATGGGGATATGGTCATGGGGCGAAGCAGTTTGTGTGCCGGTTCTGGCAAAGGCAGGAACGCCAGAGTCACGTTCGGTTTGGTCGTTGTGGCGGTGGTCGGCGCCGGGTTGGCGGCAACGCCTGCGCTGGCCGACGTCCTTCCGGCGGCGACGGGATCGGCGTCGGCGGGCGCCGCCTGTGTCGCGTTTACCGGCGCCATTCCGCCATCGGCCGTTTCCATTGTCCCACCGGATTCCATGCCGATCGCTCTCACCGCGGCGACCAATGACGGCTGCGCGCCGACGCATGACGGATCGGCCTCCGGCGGGGTCGTGGTCAGTGGCGGGACCGACCCGACCATCATCGTCCAGGGTGCCAGCAGCGGCCAGGACGGCATGGGCGGCGACGGCGCCGGGCAATTGAGCTTCTATTTCGAGGTGACCGGCCCCGGCTCGGGCGAGGTTCCCTTGACGATGTACGGAAACAGCAGCCTTGCGCAATCGCTGGACGGCAGCAATTACTACGTTCAGGAAGACATCCAGGTCAGCGTGAGCTACTGGTCGGGCACCAATTATCCGGCGAACGATTACCCGTTCTCCACCTACAGCGGCGGCAGCCTCAACAGCACCTTCAATGTCGGCCTCGGTGACATCTACCAGGTTTATATGTCCGCGGATGCCGATGCGTTCAGCTGGGACGGCGGCACCGCGTTTGCCCAGGCCAAGATCGATCCGACCTTCAGCCTTGGCTCGGGCTGCACGGGGTGTTCGATCGCGTTCAGCCCCGGCATCAACGCCTTGCACACCGCCTCGTCCGGCACGGCCGTGCCGGAGCCCGCGACCTGGACCATGCTGTTCGCAGGGTTCTTGCTGATTGGGCTAGCGTCGCTGCGCCAGCGCCGCGATGGGATGTGCAGCCGGGGATGACAGGGGCGAACTGTCGCCGGCATCGCCCGTTTCGCGTCACGGTGCGGCGTTCAAGAGCGTTCCTCGCTTTGATCTTCAGCACGTCCCAGGCGCTGCAGCAGGTCGACAAGCTGGCGGCATTCGGCGGCTGAGAGCGGCGCCAGGAAACGATCCTGCACCGCCTTCAACGACGGCCCGAGTTTTCTGAATTTGGTTGCTCCTTTGGCGGTCAGGCGGACGCAATGGGCCCGGCGGTCGCTGGGGTTGACGTCCCGCTTCACCCAGCCGCTGGCCTCCAGCAAATCCAGAAACAACACCAGCGACGACTTCTCGATTTGCGCCACCTCGCCCAATTCGCGCTGGCTCATCGCGCCCTTATCCGACAGCGCCCCCAGCACGGCCAATTGTCCGCCATGCAGCCCGCTGCCGGCGATCGCTTCCGCGACGCCCTTGTAAAGCCGGCTCTGCGCCAGGTGCAGCAGGAAGCCAATGCTCGTCAACGACGGCGATTCCCGGCTCGGCCGATCGGTGCGGGGCGCTGGTTCGTCAACCATCATGGAAAATAGGTCACCGATAGATAATCTAGTAATAGACAATATACGGCGTCGCCGCTATTGTCCACGCCAAGCCAGCGGCCAGGGCTGGCAGGAGGGTGGATCATGAAACGCATCGCGGCCGTCATC
This sequence comes from Rhizomicrobium sp., assembly GCA_046704685.1. Taxonomy (GTDB): domain Bacteria; phylum Pseudomonadota; class Alphaproteobacteria; order Micropepsales; family Micropepsaceae; genus Rhizomicrobium. Next base: position 596 of record JBJKRM010000504.1, on the reverse strand, counting down.
ACGCTGGCCTTGCTGTCGCTGTTTATCGCCGAATATCTGAGCGGCAGCATGTCGCTGGCGCAGATCGGCGCGATGCCCGTGATGCTTGCCATGTATGGCGGCGGGGTGGTTCTGATCCGCGAGGTGGTGCGGCGCAGCGGGCGCGGCTGGCCTTCCATCCTGTTGCTGGGGCTGGCCTATGGGCTGGTGGAGGAAGGCATCGCCGACCAGTCGCTGTTCAATCCGAATTTCATCGGATTGCATCTGCTCGATCCCGGCTTTGTCCCGGCGCTCGGCATCGGCGTGCCCTGGACGCTCTACGTCCTCAGCATCCATGTGATCTGGAGCATCGCGGTGCCGGTCGCGCTGGCCGAGAGCTTGTTTGCGAGCATCCGCACCGAGCCTTGGACGGGCCGCATCGGCTTGGCCATCGTGGGTCTGGTCTATGCCGCGGGCGTCGCCGCGATCACGACGTACTTTGCCAAGACGTTCTTCGCATCGCCGGCCCAGATTGCGGCGGCGGCGGTCGGCGCAGCCGCCCTGGCGGTGGTTGCCTTGGTCCTGCCGCGGGCGCGGTCCAAGCCGGCCGGCCCGGCGCCAAGTCCGTGGATCGCGGG
>JBJKRM010000503.1:0-4879 GCA_046704685.1 Rhizomicrobium sp. | reverse complement strand
CACAAGCGATACGCCGCCACGCGACCGGGAAACGATCATGCGTCTCGGCAACATCTTCCAGATCGCCAACGGCCATATGGGGTGCCGGGGAACACTGGACGAGTTTGGTCCGGACGAATGCGTTGCTATCACCCTGGCCGGATTGTTCGATCGAGTCGGCCATGCGTGGCGCGAGCCGGTCAACGCCCCCAATGGCGGCTTCACCCAGATCTCCATTGACGGAGAGCCGATTTCTCCGCTGACTACCAGGATCAGATCACATAGGCAGACGTTGCATATGCGCCATGCCGTGTTCGAGCGTGAGACGGAATTCGAGGTGGGCGGCAAGGCCCTTGTCATTCGCTCAACACGTTTCCTCAGCCTTGATGTTCCAGCGCTAGGCGTCGTTCGCTTCACACTGCAATGCGATAGTGGCGCACGAATCCGCATCGAGACGGGTATTGACGGCAATATATGGGATATCAACGGCCCTCACCTGCCGATGTTACGCTCCGAACAACGTGAAAACGTACTTGTTAGCCACGGTCAGACAAACGAATCCGCCAAGACCGTGGCGGTGGCCGAGTTGGTCGATGCTGCGTTCGGCTCTTGGAGCCCAGCCATACGCGGCAGGAGCAATCTAGCGATAGCCGAATTCGAAGGCGAAGCCGGCCACAGCTATAGCTTCGACAAGTACTTCGCCGTCCATACCGGTGATGGCGCTTTGGAGGCCGCAATTGACGACGTACAGCGAGCTAAGGCGGCGGGATTCGATAACTGTTTCGCCGCCCATCAAGCATTATGGGATGCCCGTTGGGCGCAATGTGATGTCACGATCGAAGGCGATGACGAGGCGCAGCACGCCTTGCGCTATTCGATCTTCCAACTCCTGATCGTGGCGCCGGTCTCCGGCAGCCAGAACTCCATTCCTGCCCGTGCGCTGTCGGGACAAGTCTATAAAGGTGCCGTATTCTGGGACACGGAAATGTTCATGTTTCCGTTTTTTCTGCACGTTTATCCAGAAAAGGCACTGGAGCTTCTAAGCTACCGCATCAAGACGCTCGACGGTGCCCGCCGCAAGGCACAGACCGAAGGCACTGGATTCCGTGGCGCCTTTTATGCCTGGGAAAGCCAGGAAACCGGCGATGATGCCTGCACCTATTTCAACATCGGCGATCCCCTAACCAAGCGCGAGCTACGTACCCATTTCCGCGATAAGCAAGTGCACATATCAGGCGACGTCGCCATCGCCATGTGGGATTATTTCAGGCTGACCGGTGACGACTCGTTGCTCTTGAAGGGCGGCGCCGAAGTGATCCTCGAATGCGCCCGATTCTATTATTCCTATGCCTATTTCAAGCAGGACAAGAACCGCTTCGAGATCCTCGATGTCATCGGTCCCGACGAATACCACGAGCGGGTCAACAACAACGCCTTCACCAACATGGTGGCCAAGGCCACCTTCGAGATCGCCGATGCCACCACGAGGTACCTGAAGCACAGCCATCCCAACGCTTTCGCCGCACTGGTGCGCAAGCTCTCAATCGCTGATGAGCTGCCACAATTCGCCGAAGCGGCGCGCCTACTCTACGTGCCTGAGCCCGATCCCCAAGACGGTTTGATCGAGCAGTTCGACGGTTATTTCCAGCTGACTGATATATCGGTCGAGGCGCTCAAGGCCAAGCGTATCCACCCGGACGAATATCTGGGCGCCGGACAAGGTCTGGCGGTACCCACCAAAGTGATCAAGCAGGCCGACGTCGTGATGATGCTCAATCTGTTCAAAGATCGTTTTTCCAGTGCAGTGAAGCGCGCCAACTGGGAATATTACGAGCCACGTACCGAGCATGGCTCCAGCCTTAGCGCCTGTGCTTATGCCATGGTGGCGGCCGAATTCGGCGACCTTGACTTCGCCTACGAGTACTTCCTCAAGACTTCCAAGATCGACCTGGAGGCCAAATACCGCGTCTATGTAGGGACGATCTTCATTGGTGGTTCACATCCGGCCGCCAATGGCGGAGCCTGGATGACGGCCGTGTTCGGCTTCGGCGGTCTGTGCGCCGACGAAACGCATGTTACCATCAATCCGCGGCTTTACCGGAACTGGAAAAGCCTGCGTTTTAACCTGTCCTACAAGGGCGATCGCTTCACTATCATTATCTCGCACGATACGGTTGAGATTTCAGCAGCAATCGATAATGCGGCGAGCCGAAGCTTTGTGGTTTGGGGCGAGACAGGACAATGTGCGCCGGGAAAATCCGTCCTGATGAAGCGCAACAAACAGGTCGCCTGAAATGATGAACCGCAGAGCGCTTCTTGCCAGTGTCGCCTCGGCCGCACTGACGGCGGGCCTTCCGGCCGTGGCGGCTGCTCGTCGCAGTACGCGGCGCGTCGGTGCCAAGATGACATGGACCACCTACCCGGCCGCGGCAATGAAGACCAGTGGAACACGGCTGGGGCCGGCCTATGGCCCGCATATCGTCGAGATGGAATCGACGTGCCAGCGCTGCGTGAAGCTGAAACCCGGCCAGTTTGTTGAATTTGCCGTGCGGCACCGAGCAAACAGCATGGTCATCCGCTACAGTCTTCCAGATTCCAAAGATGGACGCGGCATTGATGCGGCATTGGCGCTGCACTGCAATGGCATTCCATTGCGACGCATCCCAGTCACTTCGCGGTTCACCTGGCTTTACGGGCCTTATCCCTTCACCAACGACCCGAAAGGCGGCAAGCCGCGGCATTTCTATGACGATGCCCGGATTTCTGGATTGCAGCTGAAACAAGGCGATGTCATCCGGCTACAGAATCCTGCCGATGGCGCGCCCTACTGCATCATCGACCTAGTCGACCTGGAAGAAGTGCCACCACCGCTGAGCCAACCCGCCGGATCCCTGTCGGTGACCAAATTCGGCGCCGACGCCACCGGCAAGACCGACAGCACCGAAGCGGTACGCGCCTGCCTTATCGCAGCAGCCGCGCAGAAACGGATCGTCTGGGTGCCAGCTGGACAATATAAACTGACCGGCGACATCATCCTGCCAACAGGCGCCGCCGTCCAGGGCGCTGGCATGTGGCACACCACCTTCGTTGGCGACGAAGCCCTTTACGGCCAAGCCGACCGCCGAGTCCGCTTCAAGCTCACCGGCGCCGACATCCATATCGCGGATTTCGCCTTAATGGGAAAGGTGAAGTACCGAAACGACGACGAGCAGAACGACGGTATTTTTGGTGCCTATGCTCATGACTGCAGCGTGCGGCGAATCTGGGTGGAACATACAAAGGTGGGCATGTGGTTCTATGACTGCCGCAACATGGTTATAGAAGGCTGCCGGATGCGCAACACCTTCGCCGACGGCATCAATCTCTGTGTCGATACCCGCGACTGCGTGATCGAGAATTGCTCTGCCCGTAACACCGGAGACGACTGCTTTGCCATTTGGCCATCGCCGTCGGATCAGGGATTCACCCAGGAAAGCGCCAAGCCGGGCAACAACATCATCCGACATTGCACTGGACAACTGCCCTTCCTCGCCCAGGGCGGATCGATCTATGGCGGTGCCAGCAATCGGATCGAAGACTGTTTGTTCACCGACATCGCATCAGGCTGTGGGATCCTGATCAGCACAACCTTCCCCACATCGAATGAAAAGGTCGACAACAATTTCAGCGGCACTACGGTGGTGCGCAACTGTGAGATCATCCGTTGTGGCGGCTACGACCAGAGCTGGACCTGGCGGGCAGCATTGCAGATAGCCATGCAACGACACGACATTTCCGATCTAGTCATCGAAGACGTGACAATCCGCGACAGTATTTCAGATGCTATCGCAGTGGTGGTGGGGGGAAATGAGCGCCACGTGCTTAGAGACGCACACCTTGAACACGTCCGTGTCCGTGGCTACGGAATCGGTGTTCCAGGAAAACATGGTTTGTGGATTGCCCCGAAGGCGTCCGGGAACTTGACTTCAACAGACTGCGAAATCCCAAATATCCGGAACGGATCGACCACGTTCACCATCGCTCGGCAATAGCTGCTTGGTGATGTTGACGATAGTGCGCCTATAACTTTAAGCGGAATTTAGCTTTCGTAGGGCCAAGCCAACCGAAGACTACCTAGCCGAACCAAAACAAGCTCTCCCAATAAACAAGGGCATTCCGGGGAGCGCGTCATCTTGATTACCCTTTCCGCGAAGAATCCCTTCGCTAGATGCCAATGGCCTTTCTCACTTCCACCTCAAGCCTCGTCCTCTTGCGCACGATAAAAAATCGCTTGTCCGTACCTCGCCTTTCAAAACCCACAACTTTCCAACTGGGGTAGAAGGAGCGAAATTCTGCGAGCAGATCGCTCACGTCTTGATCCGAAAGAGACCTTGTCCGACAGTAGATGAAGGCACTTAGCTTCTTTGTCAAATGATACGGTCCACTTACTTCTTTATACGCATTCCCAAACCCTTGCCCACGAAGAATATACTCATTCGGAATTGCAATAACCCGCTGTGTTTGGGCGGGAAGGTGCAGCGTCGTTGGATCGCTCACAATGGCACATTTCGCTCGCAAAGGAGCAAGCCACATTCCGTCCCTTCCATCCACATGGGCTGCAAACACTATGTGGGACCGCAACCGCAGATCCAATGCGCCCAGAAGAGAGTCCGCTAACAGAGGACTCGAAGCAAAAACGGCGACTTTTCCGCCGGATAACACTTCGCGAGCATCCAGAGTCAACCTTTGATATTCTCCATAGTTCTCCAACTTGAGTGGATGGACGGTCTCTGATGGAAGAAATACATGAGGGACTGGCTGCATATTGTACACGGCCGGTAAAAACACACTCAGGAACACAGCGAGAGAAACACTCGCAACGAAAGCAACGTAGACTGCCGGCCTCCACCTTACAGAACTC
>JBJKRM010000502.1:0-3116 GCA_046704685.1 Rhizomicrobium sp. | reverse complement strand
GCATTGGCGCGACCCGGCTATGTCGCCTACCGCAATGTGCTCAAGGCGCTGCATTTGGTTCCGGTCGAGATCGCCTGCGATGACGAAACGCGCTACCAGCTCACCGCCGAGCACCTCATGGCCCTCGATCCGGCCCCGAAGGGCGTGATCGTTGCCAGCCCGGCCAATCCTACAGGGACAATCATCAAGGCCGAGGACCTTCAGGCGATCGCTGATGTTTGCCGTGACCGGCACATCGTCGTGGTCTCCGACGAGATTTATCACGGCCTCAGTTATGTGGAGCCGGCGCAGTCCATGCTCGCTTTTCACACGGAAGCCTTCGTGGTCGGCAGCTTCTCGAAATACTTCAGTATGGTCGCTTGGCGGCTGGGTTGGCTGCTGGCGCCGGACCAGCACGCCGATCGTGCTCGCGCCTTCGCCGGCAATATGTTCTTGACGGCGCCATCGCTCAGCCAGCACGCGGGACTGGCGGCGCTGGAGGCGCAGGACGAACTCGAGGGACATGTGCGCGTTTACCGGCGCAACCGCGATTTGCTGCTGAACGCATTGCCTAGGCTGGGGCTCAATCGCATCGCGCCGCCGGATGGCGCCTTCTACTTCTACATCGATGTGCGTCATCTCACCGATGACAGCCTGAACTTCTGCAAGATGCTGCTGCAGGAGACCGGCGTGGCGACGGCGCCAGGCATCGATTTCGATCCTGTTGAGGGACGGCACCATATCCGGCTCAGTTTTGCGGTTTCCACCGCGGAAGTGGAGGACGCCATCACGCGTCTGGAACACTGGTTTTCTGCGCGTCCGTAAGCACTGCAAACTCATGGCCGCTGGCCACTAGTGCGTGTATTTTTTTACGTTGCCGCGGCGTATGACAACCACAGGTAATCGCGCCGCATTGTGTTGCCGACGCTCCACGTACATCCGTCAAAAAAATTGGAACCGGTTTGATGGAGAGGCGTTCTTCCGTGACGGCGGAGGGCGCAATGGATTGCTGGGGTTCGCCAAGTAACGACGTGCTGTGGCGAGGCGTAAAGGCCTCTTTGAATCAAGCAGGCGGAAGCCGGGCTTTTGCTGTCGGGCGTCCCGCGGGGTGGGGGGATGCATGCGAGGCGCGATCTGCAGACCGGATAGTGCTGCAGGGGTAGACGTGATGTGTGGAGCAGAGAAATCTAGCATCCTGGTCGTCGATGATCCGCGCGATAAGCTGCTCTCCTATGATGTGCTGCTCAAGGATATGGGCGAGAATCTGTTGACGGCTTCATCCGCTGCGGAGTCTGTGCAGGCGCTGCTGGTGCATGAAGTGGCCGTCATCCTGATCAATTTGTGCACGCTCGGGCCGGATGGTTTCGATCTCGCACGCATGATCCGGAAGGATCCGCGCCTGTCGAAGACTGCCATCATCTTCATCTCAGCGGCTCAGACGGAAACCGATCACTTGAAAGGGTACGATGCGGGCGCCGTGGACTACATCCCCGTGACCCTGGTGCCGGAGCTGCTGCGCGCCAAGGTGCGTGTGTTTGTCGATCTGTACAAAAAGACGAAACAGCTCGAGCAGCTCAATTCGGAACTCGAGCGCCGGGTCACCGAGCGCACCACCGCCCTGGAACTCACCAATTCAAGGCTGCTCAAGAGCGAGCAGGGGCGTCGTCTATCGCTGGCGGCGGCGAATATGGGGTCTTGGGAATACGATGCCGGCGAGGACATCTGGTATTGCGACGAAGGGCTCAACCGCATCCTCGGTATTGATGAGACCGAGCCGTTAGGCTGCCTGGATTCGGCATGTTTTCTCGACCACAACGAATGGCATGGCTTCACCTCGGCTTTCGGCGTTCTGACGCCGCGTAATGCCACGTTTCAGAAGGAGATGCAGATCCGTTGTCGCGACGGACGGTCGCGCATCTGCCTGGTGGCCGCGGCGGCCAGCTACACGAAGGATGGCACACTGGAACGCATTGACGGCGTCATGGTGGACATCACCGACCGCAAGGAGGTCGAACGCCTGCACAAGCTCCTGGCGCGCGAAGTGGATCATCGCGCCCGCAATGCGCTGGCAAACGTGCAGGCCATCATGCGTCTCACCAGAGCGGAAACGATGGAGGACTACGCCGACAAGGTCGAGCGCCGGGTGCACGCTCTGGCGCATACCCATGAGCTGTTGTCGAACGCGCGCTGGCAGGGTGCGGATATCTGCCTTCTGGTGCGGGACGAACTGGCGCCCTACGGGCCGGAGCGGACATCGATTCGCGGCCCGTCGGTGATCCTGTCGCCGGAAAAATCCCAGTCGGTGGCACTGATCCTCCACGAACTGGCGATCAATGCCGCCGTCCATGGCGCGTTGTCCTCCACCGAAGGGCTGGTCATTGTGGAGTGGGAGTTCAAGGAAAACATCCTGACGCTGTGCTGGTCGGAAACGGATGGTCCTCCGGTCGCGCTGCCGGTGCGCACAGGTTTCGGCACCAAGATCATCAATGCCAGTCTGAACGCCGCCAAAGGTGATTCAGCGCTGTTTGAATGGGACCCTGCGGGCGTCCGTTGCCGATTGCACATCCAATGCGGCGCCGCGCCTGTGGGACAGGAGTTCGCCGGATCGCTGGAACTGGCGCATGCGGCGACGGGCAGTCGCCGGCGCATTCTGGTGGTGGAAGACGAGGCGCTGGTCGGCATGCTGACCTGCGATTACCTGGATTCGCTTGGCTACTGCGCGGTGGGGCCATTCAGCGATATCGACAGCGCCCGAGTTGCCGTTGCGACGGAAGCGTTTGATCTTGCCCTCTTGGATGTCAGTCTGGGCGGCAGGCCGATTTATCCGGTTGCCGAGTTGCTTCGTTCCGCGGGCTATCCGATCGTCTTCGTGACGGGGTTTTCCGATGAGGGCATCGATCCCGAATTTGCATCCATCGAAGTGCTGACCAAGCCGGCCGAACGCAGCGTTTTGGCGGCCGCCATCGAGCGGTCGCTCGCCGAAGGCGTGCCCTTCAGGCGCAGCGCCTGATCAAGGCCTGCAATTCGGACAGGGTCTTCTGGAATGCTTCGGCGCTGGTGACGACGCGCGGCACCTTGTTCTGGCCGCCGAGCTTGCCGCGGGATTTCATCCAGGCGGCAAAGGTCCCCGGCGGGAC
>JBJKRM010000501.1:0-9136 GCA_046704685.1 Rhizomicrobium sp. | reverse complement strand
GACACATCGCTGACCGCCCTGGCGCCGGCGCTGAGGCGGATGGGATATGACGTGCGGCCGGCCAGCGTGGAGATGAGCGGCCTGCACATCATCGAGCGGGTGAAGGGCGGTTATATCGGCGGCGCCGACCCGCGGCGCGAGGGCGTGGCGATCGGGGATTGAGAGGGCCCCGTGGTGCGCAAAAGTCGAATTCAACCCATCCAAAACCCGCGCATGGAATTGAAACAGAACGGCTTTCCCCCGGCGTTTCGGGCGCCGGATTCGTGCAATAAGGTGCCGCCAGCGGTCCCAAGCCGGAGCAGCGATAGGCGCACATGATCCCTGGCGCATGACCGGCAAAGCCATGCGGTCCTCCTCTCAAACCACATAGAACAGATAGTGAACAATTGACCGCATTCAAGAGGTGCGACAGCCCGCCACGGTTGAATGCCGGCAGCGGCGCTACTTTCGGCAAAGTGGAAACGGGCACGGCATCAACGCGAAGGCTGTTGAATGAAAGCGCGTGAACTTTTTGCGGTTGGCATCCGCTTGATGGGAATCTGGTTCTGGTCGCAGGCCATCCTTGAGGCCTTTTGGGCCTATGTGAAGAATGCCGGAGTAGGTCTGGGCAATCCTGCCATCCCGGTACGCGAAGACCTGGCAAGATGCCGCGTCTACCTTCTGCTCGGCACGATCTTGTTCATCGGCTGCAACTGGCTCGCCTTGCTGGCCTATGGCGGACCCGAAGCGGCACGCACGGCGCAAGAGAACCCGCCAGCCGCATAACCAGCAGGCAATCGGCAGGGATCGGGAATGGCCGTAACCGGCTACCACCACCAGCCGGGGCCCCAGGGCCCCCAGCTCCAGCCGTACCAACTCCAGGGACGGCCATACATCATCGCCGTCATCTGCTGCTCGTCGGCGATGTGCTGCTGGAACAACTCGCGCCTGAAGGCTCCATAGGCCTTCTGGTTGCCGATGTAGAGACAGTTGCAGCCGACCGGATCGGCATAGACATACTCGTATTCATCGCCCTTCTCGCGGGTGACGAACTTGTTCGGCGGCAGTTCGTGCAGCTCGTGTTCACGGGCCGGCGTGTTGGCAGGCTTGACGGTGAAGCCGGCGGCAGCAAGCAGATCTTCGCTTTGGGAAATCTGTGCCTGGCTGGTGGCGCAGGCGGTGAGCGACAAGCAGGCGACGATGGCGGGGACAACAAGTACGGTTTTCATAATGTGCGGCGTTTCAGCAGACTTACAAACCACGACACTAGAACCCGCCGCTCCACCGCCCGTTCCCGGTCATGATCCGTCGCCGGACGAATGCGGTTGGCAACCACTTGTTTCGATAAGCGTACGAACGGAAATGCTGTGCGCGAATTAATCCGGCAGCGAGAGGCGGAAGACGGTGCCATCCGGGCCGGTGGACACCAGCACCAGATCGCCGCCATGACCGCGAGCGAGATCGCGGGCAATGGCCAGCCCCAGACCCGAGCCGCCGGGCCGCGCCGCCGAGACGAACGGCTGGAACAGCTTGTCACGCAGCTTGCCGGGAACGCCGGGGCCGGAATCGGCGATTTCAATGGCCGCCACGCCGTCGCTGTCGCGCTGCGCCGAGACACGCACATGCCCACCGGCAGCAGAGCCGCCCTTGCTGCCCAAGGCCTCGCAGGCATTGCGCAACAGGTTGAGCACAATGCGGAACAGCTGCTCGCGATCGGCCTCCACGGTGAACGCCTCGTCGACCGTGTTCTCGAAACAGAAAGACGCCTCGCCGGGACACTCCGACAGCGATCGGGCGGCTTCATCGACGAGATCGGGCAAGGCGACGGGCTCGCGCAACGGCGGGCGCTCCTCGGCGCGGCCCTATTTCAGGGTGGTGGTGGCGAGCGCAATGGCGTGGTCGAGCGCCGCCATCAGGCGCGGCGTCAAGCGCTTGACCTCGGGATCGCCGCTGGCCGCCAAACGGTCGGAAGCGAGCTGGGCGTTGGAGAGGATGTTGCGCAAATCATGCTGGATGCGGGCGACCGCCGCACCGACCCCGGCGAGGCGCTCCTTCTGGCGCAGGAAGCCGTAGAGTTCCTTCTGCATGGCGGCGAGCTCGCGCTCGGCCATGCCGATCTCGTCACCGCGCGTGGAAGCCACGATGATGCGGCGGGCGTCTTCCGGGTTCTCGTGGAACTCCCCCATGGCCCGGGTGATGCGCCGCATCGGCCGCACCACGAAATAATAGAGACTGAGAAAGACGAGCGCCCCGGTGAACCCCGAGATGAAGGCCGATGCCCCCATCACCCGGCGGGCATAGGTGAGAAGCTCGGCGCGGATCGGCGCCTCGCCGAGCACGATGCTGATCGATTGGGCGTCGCGGATGCGGGTGGGCGCCGTCACATCCAAGGTCCGCGTGCCGCCATGGACGAGACAATCCACGGCGTTGACGATGTCGTTCCACAAATAATCACGGGTGAGATCGATGGTGCGGTCGATGCGCGAATGGCGCCTGCCGATCTGGAAGAAGACGCGCTGATAGCGGCGCACCAAGAGCACGACGTCGGCATTGGCGTGGCGCAACAGGTTTTGCCGCAGTTCGTCGGGCCATTCCTGCCCCGGCGTGGTGAAGGGCAGGATGGTGAGCTCGGCCGATAAAATATGCTCGTCGAGGATCTCGCGCTCCTTGATGCCCATGGCGGGCAGAAAGATCAGCGCGCCGGAGGCCAGGACATAGAGAATGGTGAGAAGCAGGAGCCGCCCCGACAGGCTTAGAGCCACGAGGCTCCACACACCCTGGAGCTGCCCCGCATGAGATCGCATATGACTGCCATGAAGCGCCTCGGACCGGGCGAAAAAAAGGCTGGCGCCAATGTTCTCAGGGCCAGCCCGGCGCGTCGCAACCGATGCCGCCCCGAATCCATGCCCATATTGTGATTAACTTATTACGACCGTATAATTTCCTGCAAGACATCAAGCAGAGGGGGCTAGCGAATGAAATTGAGGACGTTGATGGGAGGATTGGGTTTCGCCGCGCTTTTGTTGTCGGCCGGCGTCACCACCACACTTCCGGCCGCGGCGCAGCGCTATGAAAGCTGCTACGACCGCATCCGGCACGCCGAACGCCATCTTGGCCGCATGGTCCACCGCTTTGGGCGGCACAGCCGGGAGGCCCGACAGGCCCGCCGCGATCTCGAAAATGTCCGCGACTACTGTCGCCGCCATGACCATCGCCGTAACGACAGGGACCACAGGCCGCACCACTAGGTCGCCTTTCGGATCGCGGATTCCGCGGCAGATTGGGCCGATCTGCCGCGGGTCACGGGCTATTATTGACAGCCCGGAGCCCAGTGCTTAGAAACCCCGCCTCTTTGCCGACCGGAGATAGAACATGAAGCGCACCTATCAGCCCAGCAAGCTCGTGCGCAAACGCCGCCACGGTTTCCGCTCCCGCATGGCCACCAAGGCCGGGCGCAAAATACTGTCGCGCCGCCGGGCCCATGGCCGCCACAAGCTGTCTGCCTGAGCCTCGAAGGGGCCTTGCGATGGCAAGGCTGGTCGCCGAAAAATTGAAAAGCAGAGCCGATTTCCTGCGTGCCCAGCGCGGCATCCGCCGCAGCGCCGCCGGGCTGACCCTGGAAATCTGCCCCACACCGGACACCGCCGCACGCGATGGCTGTTTCCGTGTCGGCTTCACGGCCAGCCGCAAAGTCGGCGGCGCCGTCGAGCGCAACCGGGCCAAGCGCCGCCTGAGGGCCGTCGCGCGGGCCATTCTTCCCGAATCTGCCCTGGCGCGTACCGATTATGTTCTCATCGCCAGACCGGCCACGCTCGACCGTCCTTTCGACAAGCTGTTGAAAGACCTTGCCCAAACGCTCGCAGCAGCCCATGTGAGGGCCCAGGCAGGGGCAGGAGAGGACCGTGATGCAGGCCGGTAAGTGGCTGCGGCAGATTGCCGGGGCGGTTCTGATCGCCCCGATCCACTTCTACCGCTATTTCATTTCCCCCTTGTTGCCGCCGTCATGCCGCTTCGTGCCGACGTGTTCGCAATACGCCATCGAGGCGATCCAGGTGCATGGCCCCGTCAAGGGCCTGTATCTGACGATCCGCCGGCTGTTGCGCTGTCATCCGATCACATGGCTCGGCGGCTCGCAGGGCTACGACCCCGTTCCACCGCGATAGGAATTTCATGGACCAGAACCGCAATCTGATCGTCGCCGTCGCCCTTTCGGCGCTGTTCATGCTGGCGTGGTGGGTGTTCATCGCCGAGCCGCAAGCCAAGCTGCAGCAACAGCATGCGCGGGCCGTGGCCGCGCAACAGCACAAAGCGAAGCAACAGCAGCAGACGCAGGTTCCGTCGCCACCCGCCGCGACGGTGGGTGTCCCGCCGCCATCCAGCGCCCAAAGCACGCCGGTCCACCTGACGCGCCAGGAGGCGCTCAAGCGCAGCGGCCCGCGCATTCCGATCAGGACGCCGACGGTGGACGGATCCTTCCTGTTGAAGGGCGCGCGCTTCGACGATCTGAAGCTCCGGCACTATCACGAGACGGTCAATCCCAAGAGCCCTGAGATCGACCTGTTGGCGCCGTCCGGCTCGCCCTATCCCTATTTCGCCCAGTTCGGCTGGACCTCGAACAATCCCAAGCTCGCTCTGCCCAACACCGATACGCCGTGGCAGTTGGCAAAAGGCAGCGTGCTGTCGCCGGGCCATCCCATCGTCCTCACCTGGAACAACGGCCAGGGCCTCATCTTCACCCGCACCATCTCGATCGACGACAAGTACATGTTCACGGTCACCGATCGGGTGACCGAGACCGCCGGCGGCAAGACGGTGCTCTATCCTTATGCGTTGGTGGTGCGCGACGGCTTGCCGCCGCATGAGACCTATCATCTTCTGCACGAAGGCTTCATCGGCGCCGCCAACGGCAAGCTGCAAGACCCCACCTATGAGGACTTGGGCAAAAAGGACGCCAAACCGAAATCCTTCGAATCCAAGGGCGGCTGGCTTGGCATCACCGACAAGTACTGGATGGCGGCATTGATCCCGCCGCAGAACGTGGCGTTCCATGGCACTTTCCGCGCCACGCCCTATGATTCCACCAAGTCATACCAGGCCAATTACAGCCTGCCCGCCAAGACCTTGGAGCCCGGCGGCAGCATCACTGTCACCCAGCACCTGTTCGCCGGCGCCAAGGTGGTGGAAATCCTGAAGACCTATGAGAACAAGCTCGGCATCGACCGCTTCGATTATGCGGTGGACTGGGGCTGGTTCATCGTCCTGACCAAGCCGCTGTTCTGGGTGCTGGACAAGATTTCGGGCTATGTCGGCAATTTCGGCGTGGCCATCATCCTGGCCACCATCCTGTTGCGCATCCTGCTCTTCCCGCTGTCCAGCGCCTCCTTCAAGTCCATGGGCAAGGTGAAGAAGCTTCAGCCCCAGGTGGACGCGATCAAGAAGCGCCACCCTGACGACCAGAAGCTGCAGCAACAGGAAATGATGGAGCTGTACAAGCGGGAGAAGGTGAACCCGGTGTCGGGCTGCCTGCCGATGCTGATCCAGTTCCCGATCCTATTTGCCTTCTACAAAGTGCAGATCATCACCATCGAAATGTTCCACGCCCCGTTCTTCGGCTGGATCCAGGACCTGTCGGCGCCCGATCCGACATCTTTCGTCAACCTGTTCGGACTGTTGCCGTTCTCTGTGCCGCACACGCTGCCCGGCCTGCTGGCGCCCGTCGCATTCGTACTACATGTCGGCGCCTGGCCGGTCATCATGGGCATGACCCAGTGGGTGCAGTTCAAGATGAACCCGGCACCCACCGACCCCATCCAGTCCAAGATGTTCGGGCTGATGCCGCTGATCTACACTGTCATGCTGGCTCAGTTCCCGTCGGGCCTCGTCATCTACTACACCTGGAACAACATCCTCTCGATGGCGCAGCAGGGCTACATGATGAAGAAGGAAGGGGTTCCGATTCACCTGTTCGAGAACCTCAAGCCGCCGGCCTTCGTCAGGAACCTGTTCGTCAGCAAGGGCAAAGAGTGACGACGGAAAGCCGGGACGACGCCGAAGCCACGCGCAAACTGTTCGCGGGGGAAAGCAAGTTCGTCTGGGGGGCGCAGCGCATCGATGGGCTGCCGCCCCAGAAGCTTCCCGAAGTGGCGTTTGCCGGGCGCTCCAATGCCGGCAAGTCGAGCCTGATCAATGCGCTGACGGGGCGCAAGGCGCTGGCGCGGGTGTCGCAGACGCCCGGGCGCACCCGCGAGATCAACTTCTTCGACCTGGGCGGCCGCCTCATGCTGGTGGACCTGCCCGGCTACGGCTACGCCAAGGCCTCCAAACAACTCGCGGCGGAATGGCAGACTCTGATCTTCGCCTACCTGCGCGGGCGGGCGATCCTGAAACGGGTGGCGCTGCTGATCGATGCCCGGCGCGGGGTCATGCCGGTCGACAAGGCCGTTATGGATCTGCTCGACAAGGCCGCGGTGTCCTATGTTCCCGTCCTGACCAAGACCGATGCCCTGACAGCGGCCCAATTCGCCGAATGCCAGCAGGCGGTGGAAACCGAGGCCCGGCGCCATACCGCCGCCTATCCCGAGATTTTCGCAACCTCGGCGCACAAAGCCACAGGGCTGGAAGCGCTGCAATCGCATCTGGCGGCGTTGGCGGCTCCGTGATTATCGGGTTATAAGGCGCCAAAAGGCGCCGATTGGCGGGGACGTGGCAAATGGCCATCACGGACGATTCAAGTCAGGACAGGAATCTTCGCTCCATGGCGCGCTGGCGTTCCACCGCCCGCATCCTGGTCGAAGCGCTGCCCTATATCCTGCAATACGATCAGAAGATCGTGGTGGTGAAGTTCGGCGGCAACGCCATGTCGGATTCCGTCGCCGAGGACTTCGCCCAGGACATCGTCCTGATGAAGCAGACCGGCATGGAGCCGATCGTCGTGCATGGCGGCGGACCGCAGATCGGCGGCATGCTGAAGAAGCTCGCCATTCCCTCCCAGTTCATCGACGGGCTGCGCGTCACCGACAAGGCGGCGATGGAAGTGGTGGAAATGGTGCTGACCGGCACCATCAACAAGCAGATCGTCAGCGGCATCAACGCCGCCGGCGGCCATGCCGTGGGCCTGTCCGGCAAGGACGCCAATCTGGTCGTCGCCCGCAAGCTGGAGCGCATCAAGGTCGATCCGCAGACGCTGGAATCCAAGCCGGTCGATCTCGGCTATGTCGGCGAGCCGGAAAAGATCAATCCCGACGTGCTGCGCACCTTCATCAAGTCGGACCTCATCCCGGTCATCGCCCCGGTGGGCGCGGGGCGTCACGGCGAGAGCTTCAACATCAACGCCGACACGGTGGCCGGCGCGGTGGCCGGCGCCATGCGGGCCGAGCGCATGATCCTGCTCACCGATGTGGAAGGCGTGCTCGACAATGACGGCAAGCTGATCCCGCGGCTGACGCTCGGCGAGGCGCGCACGCTGATCGCCAACGGCACCATCTCGGGCGGCATGATCCCCAAGATCGAGACGGCGATCGAAGCGGTGGAGAGCGGGGTTTCCGCCGCCGTGATTCTGGACGGCCGCATCCCGCACGTCCTCTTGCTGGAACTCTTCACCCAGCACGGCGCCGGAACGCTGATCACGGCCGAATGAGACGGCTGGCTGCCGGTTTGGGGCTTGCCACTCTCGCCGCACTCCTCATGTCTCCCGCCCATGCTTCGCTGCGCCTGTGCAACCGCACCAGCTATGTGATCTATGCCGCCGTGGCGGTGCAGTCCTCGTCCAAGGTCACGGTGCAGGGTTGGACGCGGATCGCGCCGGGCGGCTGCGCCGAAGCCTTGCAGGGCGATCTGGCGGCGCAGGCCTATTACCTCACCGGCCGCTCGTCGCGCGCCTATTCCGGCCCGCCGCGGGCCTGGAACGGTCCGACCAGCTTCTGCGCCAAGGACGGCAATTTCCGCTTCGCCCTGCCGATCAGCGCCGCCTGCCCCAGCGATGGCTATGAACTCGGCTTCGCGCCGCTCGACACCCATCACATGCGGTCGTGGACGACCACCTTCCGCGAATCCCCCGATCTCAAATCCATGGCCGCGGCCGAACATGCCGGGTTGAAGCGGTTGCTCGCCGACAACGGCGTCAAGCACCTGGCAGACAACAAGCAGGTGGACGCGGCCCTGGCGGCGTTCCGCAAACGGATGCATCTGGCGGACGGCGCGCCGCCGTCGGCCATGTTCAACGCCCTGGAGACCGAGGCCATGAAATCGTCCCGGGGCGCGGGCTACACCGTCTGCAACGACACCGACAAGCCGTTCTGGGCGGCGATCGGCCAGAAGAAGGGCGCGGTCTATGCCTCGCGCGGCTGGTGGACCGTGGCCGCCGGCAGCTGTGCGCAACTGGTCACCGAACCGGTCGCCGGTGTATGGCTCCGGGTGGAACGCCCCAAAGGGGCGCCGCTGGTCGCCGGCCCGATGCGGTTCTGCGTCACCAACATCGCCTTCGACATCCAGGGGCGCGACAATTGCGCCAAGCGGGGCCTCACCGAGGCCGGGTTCGCGCCGACCAACGCCCAGGCAAGGCCCGGCTACACCGCCCATGTCAGCGCGGGCGGGCTGACGCCGAACTAGGCAATGGTCAAATCCTTACCTTCCGTTCACCATCTTTCCGCCCTCGTTAACGTGCATTCAAGCCACCGCATCCAGAATGCCGAAACTGCCATATTCGGCTGCTAACCAGACACTGCTCAACAGAATGGTTGCCGCGTTGGACAAGATGACCGCGACCGTGCCGGACTTCCGGCATATCGACACCTGGATCTTCGATCTCGACTACACGCTGTATCACGCCGACTCGAACCTGTTCGCGCAGATCGAATCGCGCATGACCGAGTTCATCGCCCACCGGCTGGACGTCCATCCCGGCGAGGCCTATGCGCTGCAGCATCTCTATTACCGCAGCTACGGCTCGACCTTGAGCGGGCTGGTGCAATGCGACGGCGTCGATCCCGAGGAGTTCCTCTCCTACGTCCACGACATCGACCTGTCGCCGCTGCATCCCGATCCGGAGCTGCGTCCGGCGATCGAGCGGCTCAAGGGCCGGCGCTACATCTTCACCAATGGCTGCCGCAACCACGCCCAGCGGGTGCTGGCGCAGATCGGGCTCGACGGGATGTGGGAC
>JBJKRM010000500.1:0-3873 GCA_046704685.1 Rhizomicrobium sp. | reverse complement strand
CGCTAGCGCCGGAAGTTTGGGACCGCCTAACAAGCTTGCCGCTGCGAAGACACCGAAGCCTATGGGAAACAGAGCATATGCCAGACACAAGGCCGTCCGTTTGTCGTGACGGCGGGCGAACATGGTCCAGAACGGCATTGAGATCGCCTGCGCCAATGTGAGAACGGTAAGCGCCAACCCGGTCCAGCTTTGATCGCCGACCAAGTATTTGGCGTAGTAAGCAATGCACTGAGCAAAGATCGGCACCGATGCCGCCTGACACAGGGCCAAGATCAAAAATAGCATTAATTGGCTGTTTTGGGCGACGTGTTGTAGTGCTTGGCGCAAAGCCAGCGGCGGAACATCCTCGATTCTGGCCCTGTCCAAAGGGCGGATGGCAAACCAGGCAACCCACAGAGAGGCCACATAGATCGCCCCGCAGGCGATCGCCAGCCACCGGAATTGCCACACCTGTCCGGCGCCGTTGGCAGTGAAAAGAACCGCAACTGCAAGCGACACCAGCAACGCGCCAAGTGCGCTGAAGAAATAGCGGATGCCTGAAATTAGCACGGCGTCGCGGCTATCCGTCGAGATGCGCGCCATCAGCGCATTGTGGGGCACATCGCAGACTGTGTAGCAGGTCCGAAAGACCATGCCGCTGGCCAAAGCATACCACACCATCAATGCGGGCTTCCATCCAGGAGAGATGAAGAGAAAAATAAAGGAGGCAGCGCATGCTGGTGGCCCAAAGAGTAAGTAGGGTCCATAGCGTCCGATACGGGTGTGTGTCCGCTCCAAGAAATAACCAAGTAGAGGATCGCTCATCCCATCCCAGAACAGCGTGATAAGAATAATGAGACCAGCCGTATGCGATGGTAAGCCCCACAACTCTGTCATAAAGAACAGGGAAAAGTATTCCAGCGTGGACCAGACGACGCTCTTGCCCAAGTTGCCGGCGGAGTAGGCAATCTTCCCGCCGAGGCTCAAGCCCTGCTGAAAAGCGATAGGCCTTTCCATTTTGGGGAGGTTAGTATCCCTGCATGTCCGTTTGACGAAACTTTCAATGGGCACACGAGCCCACCTAGTGGCTTCCACCTTTCGCGAAAAACTCGATCATGTCAGTCGCCTTGCTCCAGACTTTCAGATAGTCGGTTTTTGAATGGTTAGAGCAATTTTCCCGAAATGAGAGTCGGAAGAGATTCCGGTGCAGGGCAAATCATGATTCGATTCTTCCGGTTCTGGCCTGGAGATTCGGATGGGCAAGCCCTTGAGCATGGATTTGCGCGAGCGGGTTATTGAAGCGGTCGAGGGCGGGATGTCCACTCGGCAGGCGGCAGCGCGGTTCTCGATTAGGATCGCCGCCGCCGGGAGCTGGGCACGGCTGAAACGGGCCAAAGGCTCGGTGGCGCCGACTCGGCAGGGCAAGCCCAAGGGCTCGGTGCTCAATCCCCATGCCGACTTCATTCGCGAACTGATCGACACGCGGCCTGATATCACGCTTCAAGAGATCGCTGAGCGGCTGGCGCGGGAGCGGTCCGTCAAGGTGGTGTACACGGCGGTGTGGAAGTTCTTGGACCGTCATGGACTGACAAACAAAAAAGACCGACCATGCCAGCGAACAAGAGCGCGAGGACGTGAAGACCGCTCGCCAGGCCTGGTTCGATGGCCAGACTGATCTCCAGCCCGAGCGGTTGATCTTTGTCGATGAAAGCGAGCTTTCGACCAAGATGGCGCGGCTACGTGGCAGGGTGCCGAAGGGCAAGCGCTGCCGTGGCGCTGAAAGCAACGGCGCAGCGACGAACGGGGCAGATGTGGGATGGTAGCCTGCAAGGTAAGAGGCAATCGTCGAGCGGCAGCAGCGTATGTCTGCGAAAGGCCACGATGATGGCCTCGCCCTCCACCGATAGCGAAGTGGACTTCGGTTCCCTGGGGCCGGTCTTCAGATCGGCGATGGAAACCGCTTCTTCCATTTGGCTACGGTCTTGGGATCGATGCCATACCGCGTTGCCAATGCCCTCAGGCTCTCTTGACTATTTTGTATTGCTCGATGGATCGCCTCTGTCGTTGTGGCGCAGCCGTGAAGAACCTGCCCCATAGCGCATCCTTCCATTGCCTGGAAAACAATGCACCATTAAACTCCGGGACTAAACATCTAGCGGGCATAAATGTTGGGCCCAGTTCCTCATTATGCTTGCGCCGGCCGAAGTGCAGCCTTGACTGTGGATCGGTACATGCGTTTGGCCGCGTTGGGCGTCGGCCCAATCGTTGCGATCTGCTACCGAGGCGATAACGCCACTTTCTCTCTCAGGACGTCAGCCTTGCGCATGGTATTCTTCATGGCATGGCTCGACATGTTCCGTTCAAGTGATTGATATTTATTGGAAGTTTTGTCTTGTTGACCATCGAGTGGGAGTGACGGCAAGCAGAATGGACGTCCGCGTTCAGGTGGTGGAAGGTTTGGCGATCTAGCGCCGCTCCAGGAACCCTCGTCCTGCGAAGATCGCAGGCATCGCCCTCTCGATCCGCGCGGCCCGCGTCGTGGACTGCTTCGCACCGGCGAAGTGATAGAGGTATCCCCTTTGCCGGCCCGGCGTCAGCGCCTCGAACGCGCGCTTGAACCGCGGATCGTTGCGGAACTTCTCTTTCAACTCCTCGGGCACGGGAAGCTTTCGCGGCTTCGTCTCGACTTTCCTTCCGGCCTTCGCGGCCGCCGTGGCCTCGCGCACATAGGCCTTGATGGTGGCCGCCTTCGCCGCCATCTCCTTGGCACTGGTGAACTTCATCACCCGCCCCGCTTGAACTTGCCCGAGCTGCACCAGCAGTTTCTTCGGGTCCTTCAGCAAGGCACCCTGAAAGAAGCCCAACGCGCAATATTCCTTGAAGCCCTGAATGATGACGACGTTTTTGCCATCCAGTGTGTAGCAGGGCTTTCCCCACTTGCACTCCACTTTCAAGTCAAATCCGGACAGGATCCTTTGCAGCTCGGCGATCTCAGTCTGCCACCGCTCTCGATAGGCCATTTCCATGCTGCACCCCGTTGCTGCAAATCGCCGTGAGGCCGCGATTGTCGTGACCGCTATTCGCTGCTCGGTTTGTCGGGTTGCGGGCCGGGGTTGACGATGTAGAGCGTGCGACTGGGGAAGGCGAACGAGATGCCTTCGGCCGCGAAGCGCTGGTAGAGCGCCAGATTGATCGTCTGCTGGATGTCCATATAGACCGCATAATCCGGGCTCAGAACGTAATAGACGATCTCGAAATTGAGTGACGAATCGCCGAATTCCTTGAAATGAGCCCGGTCGAAGCGGGCCTTGTCGATCGCAACGATGGTCTCCCGGATCATGGCGGGAATGGCGGCGACCTTTTCGGGCGGCGTGTCGTAGGTGACACCGACGGCGAACAGGACGCGCCGCTCGTGGAAATGCTTGTAGTTGTGGATGCGCGCGGCGAGCAGACTGGCATTCGACTGGACGATCAGCTCGCCGGAAAGGCTGCGGATGCGCGTGCTCTTGATGCCGACATGCTCGACCGTGCCGGCCATGTTGTCGACGACGATGAAATGGCCGACGGCAAACGGTTGATCGAGCACGATGGAAAGCGAGGCGAAGAGGTCGCCCAGAATGTTTTGCGCCGCCAATGCCACCGCGATGCCGCCGACGCCCAGACCGGCGACCAGGGCCGTGATGTTGATATGAAGGGCGCTGAGGATCAGCAGGCCGACCAGAACCCAGATGACGAATTGCGTGACGAAGGTGATGGCGCCCATGGCGGTGGCCAGTCGCGCGCCATCTTCCTGAGGGCGGTGCCTGACAAAATCATCGATGAAAAACAGCGTGATGCGGATTCCCCAGATGCCAAGCTGGAGCAGAACGATGATCTGGATGATGGTTGCCACCA
>JBJKRM010000499.1:0-3162 GCA_046704685.1 Rhizomicrobium sp. | reverse complement strand
GCATCCAGTTGGCGGCCGACGCCAAGACCATCGACCTCGGGCCGATCTTCATCCTCGATTACGGCAAGGACTTCGATCTTGCCAAGCTGCCGCACAACAAGCCGGTGCCGGTAGCCGCGACGGCGGCCACATCGCCAACGACCACAGCGGCGGCGACACCGGCGCAGGATGTCTATGCCGATGCGCTGGCCAAGCTGCGCGCCAAACTGCCGAACGCCGGAACGCTGCTGGCGGAGCCCTCCCAGGCGCCGTACGGCTTCGGCCCGGACCAGACCAGCCAGACCATCACCGACCCGAACGTGCCCGGCGGCAAGGCCGAACGCTTCACCCTCAAGCAAGGCGAGCATATGTGGTCCGACGGGGCGGGCCTGCCGCTCACCGGCGCCGTCAAGAAGGGCGACACGCTGCTGATGGCGATGTATGTGCGCGCCACGACCTCGGCGCCCGGCGTGCCCGGCCAGTTGAGCGAATACGGCGTGCACACCGCCGCGGCGCCATGGACGGCCATCGCCACCAGCAACGCCGTGCTGCCGCCCGATCAATGGCATGTGGTTTACGCCAGCGGCGTGGCCGCAGTCGATTATCCGGCCGGCTCGCTGGCCGCCACGCTGCAACTGGGCTGCTGCACCCAGACCCTCGATGTCGGACCGATCTTCGTTCTCGATCTCGGGCAAAACGTGTCGCCGGCGGCGCTGCCGCACAACGCGGCACCGAAAAACGCCGCATCGGTCAATCCGGACCAGCTGAACTTCGTTCCGTTCAAGGCGAACGGCATCTATGGCATCGGCGAAAAAGCCGGCTGGACCGTCACCGCCGGAAAAAAACCGGCGGCCGGCTACACCTACAAGATCCTGGAAAACGGCAAGGTCGAGATCGGCCATGGCGCCCTCGACTTCGCCACGGGCCAAGCCCAGATCGCGATCACGTTGGATCATCCGGCCACGCTCTATGTCACCGTCGACAAAGGCAACAGCCCGGTGCCCGGAACCACGGCGGCGACGCCCCCCTTGAAGGCGCATGTCGCCGTGCTGGGGGCCGCGGTGGCGCCGAACAGACTGAAGCCGGCGGCGGCAAGGCCGGCCGATTTCGATGCCTTCTGGGCCGCCAAGCTCGCCGAGCTGAACAAGGTGCCGGTGAACCCCGTGCTGACGCCGCTGAAAAGCAAGCAGCCGGGCGTCAAATTGTACCGCTTCCGTCTCGACAGCGCCGGCTCACATGTCCAGGGCTATCTGGCGGTGCCCGACAAGCCGGGGCCGTTTCCGGCCTTCATCCAGTACCAGTGGGCGGGCGTCTACAAGCTCGATCCGTCCTGGATCACCGGCCGCGCCGCGCAAGGCTGGCTGGCGATCGATGTCGACTCCCACGACATGAAACCGGATGAGGCGACGGCGCCACAGAACTATCCCGCCGTCGGCGACCACAGCCGCGACACGTCGTATTTCCTCGCCATGTATCTGCGCGACACACGGGCGCTCGATTGGGTGCGCAGCCTGCCGCAATGGAACAAGAAGACGCTGGTGCTGGAAGGCGGCAGCATGGGCGGCCAGCAGACCCTGGTGACCGCCGGCCTCAATCCCGGCAAGGAAACGGCGGTGATCGTCAACGAGCCGGCCGGAGCCGATAGCGGCGCCAGTCTGCACGATCGCAAGGCGAGCTATCCCTTCTGGCCGATGACGGATCCCGCGGTCGCCAAGACGGCGCCCTATTTCGACACGGCGAACTTCACCCCGAAGATCGACGCCCCGACCATGGTGGCGGTCGGACTGATCGATTCCGTCTGCACGCCCACCAGCGTGTTCGCCGCGGCCAACGAGATTCCGGCGCCGCACGAGATCGTTCCAATGCCCGATTCCGATCACATGGTGTACACGCCGGAGCGGCAGCAGAACTATGTGCAGCGCTCCGAAGCGGCGCTGAAGATCCTGCTGCACGGCGGCACCTACGTGCCCGACCAGACGGTGTCGGAAGGCAAGTAGACGGGCCGGTGAAAATGAGGGGCTATCGCAAGCCCCTCTGCTTCACCCTCTGCTTCACCCTCTGCTTCACTGGCGGCGCAAGGCGCGAAAACGTCACTCCTTGCGGCACGGCCAGAGCTCGTCGACGCCGGCCCACATGGCGTCTTCCAGGCTCACGGTCTCGTACCGGGGATCGTTGCGCGCCGTGTCCCTCATCCAGGCGAGCAGCTGGTCGCCGGCGTCGTCGGCGCTGAGCGATTTGGGGATGCAGCCGTAATCGGCATTCTTGGCCGAAGCGATGAGATCGTGGGCAAAACCATGACAGTTCCCGGGGTTCGACGAACAGGATGCGAGAAATACCGACAACGGACTGGCGTCCGCGACCCGCGCCGCGCTCATCACAGCCAAGACGGAAAACGCCACAACAGCAAGAAGACGCATGATCAGCCTCCATCCATGCCGGAGGGCGCCGGAGAGCGCCCGGCCATGGCCATCAGATTAGACGCTTGCCGTAGCGTTTCCAGGCATAATCCTGCAGAGCCGTCATCCCTGCCGCGATGATCCGCGAGCAAGACGCATGTGCCGCGCGCCTTTGCACGCGCCGGGGATGACTTGCTGTCGTGGCAAGGCCCGGCCGGTTGCTTGCTGACGCGCGGCGGCGTGTATAAGGGCTGGTCGATCAAACGGTTCGCCATGTCCCACACCACCCGCGCCACCCAATTCCTCAAAGCCCAAGGCGTCGCTTTCGCGATCGCCGAATACGCCTACGACCCGGCGGCCGACCGCATCGGCGTGGCGGCGGCCGAGGCCATGGGGGTGCCGCCGTCGCGGGTGTTGAAGACCCTGATGGCCAGTGTCGACGGCAAGCCGGTGTGCGCCATCGTGCCGTCGGACCGCGAGGTGTCGATGAAGAAGCTGGCGGCCGCCTTCGGCGGCAAGTCGGCGGCGATGATGAAACCGGCCGATGCCGAACGGCTCACCGGCTACCACGTCGGCGGCATCTCGCCCTTCGGGCAGAAGAAGCGCGTGCCCGTCGTGCTGGAAGAGGCGGCGCTGGGCGAGACGCGCGTCTTTCTCAACGGCGGCCAGCGCGGCCTGCAGGTGGAGATGGCGCCGCAAGCGGTGGCGCAAGTGCTTGCCGCCGTGGTGGCGGGCGTGGTGGCGTAACCGTTTCCGTCCCCGCGCAAGGGGGTGCTAACCTCGGCGC
>JBJKRM010000498.1:0-4113 GCA_046704685.1 Rhizomicrobium sp. | reverse complement strand
CCTCCCAGCGAAATCTCGCCGCCGCCGCCGTCGAGAATTCCTGCCGATAGGGAGCGCTTGAACGCCAGCACCGAAAGCATGCCTTCCTCGATGGTGCCCTTCGACACGAAATTGATGACCCGCACCGGTTTTGCCTGACCAATGCGATGGATGCGCGCGATGCGCTGTTCGAGTATCGCCGGATTCCATGGCAGGTCCATGTTCACAAGAATCGAAGCGTGCTGGAGATTGAGGCCGGTGCTGCCGGCGTCCGTGGACAGAAACACCCGACAATTGGGATCGTTGCGAAAATGGTCGACCAGTGCCGGCCGCTTGTCCGACGGTACCCCGCCGTGGAAGCTCACATAGCCTAAGCCACGCGCATCGAGGCGCCGGATAATGATGTCGTGGGTCCGCATCCATTGCGAGAACACCACCGCCTTGGCTTTCGGCTCAGCGAGCAGACCGTCGAACAGGGCCACCAATTCATCGGCCTTAACGCCATGGTCTGTCTCATGGTCCAGCAGATAAGTGCTGTTGCACGACATGCGCATGTTCTGCAGCGCACAGGTCATCCGCCGCTGATCCTTGTCGGACAAGAACCGGGTCTTTCGCCAGCGCTGGACGATTTTCGCCACCACATCGGCGCTTTCCTGGTGATAGAGCATCTGCATCTCTGTCATCGGCACCAGGAGGTTCTGGTCGAGACGGTTCGGCAATTGCTTTAGCACCTCGGATTTGCGCCGGCGAATCATGATCGGCGCCAGTGTCTGACCAATCTTATCGAGCCCCGTATAGCCGGTGACGCGCCCGCCTTCGTCCTTGACCTGGTGCTCGTGCAGCAGCTTCCACGTCGGCCCCAGCCGGTGTTGATCGACGAACTGAACGATCGAGATCAGCTCTTCGAGCTTGTTCTCCAACGGGGTGCCGGTCAGCACGATCGCGTAGGGACTATCGATGCGCTTCAAAGCCCGTGCAGCGATGGTGTTCCAGTTCTTCACCCGCTGCGCTTCATCGACGATCACGAGATCGGGCGCCCAGGCAGCGATCAGATCGAGGTCAGGCTTGAGCTTCTCGTAATTCGTGATCTTGCAGAAGTCGTCCAAACGATAGTCAATCTGCCGCTGTGCCCGGCCGCCATTGATGACCCGCACCGCATTCTCGCCCTGCCGGCGTGAGAAACGCGCGATCTCGCTCTGCCACTGGTATTTGAGCGAGGTCGGACAGATCACCAGCACCTTCGAGACGCCAAAATGCCGTGCCAGCATTTCCGTCGCGGCAATGGCCTGGATGGTCTTGCCCAGTCCCATATCGTCGCCGATCAGTGCCCGACCGGCGCGGACTGCGAACAGCGCGCCTTCGGCCTGATAGCGATACATCGGCACTTTCAACAGCGCCGCCAGCGCCGGATCAGCGGCTCCCCGAGGAAAGAGCTTCTCAAGCTCCAAGGTCCGTCGCTGTGCATCCCGCCTTCCGGCGATGAAATCGAGCGCATCGTCGTAGGCGCGGAGCTCGTGACCCGACTTCGATGCCGTGGCCATGAAAGACTCGAGCTTGTCTAAGCGGTCCTCTGGCAGCATCCCGTCATGATCGACGTCGAACAATGCCGCGGCGGCCTCGCGCAACGCTGGCGGGCAGTCTGTTCCAGCGCTGAAATGGATGTGGCGCCTGCCGTCGTTGCGGAGATACAGCTCGGAAAACGCCGGCTGGTAACCGCGCGCAAAAGCGGCCTTCGCGCCGCGCTTCCCCTCCAGCTGAGCGAGGGTAAACTCGATGTGCTTGCAGGTGCCAAGCTCGCTCGTCGCATAGTCGGGGCATGAGCAGAAATTGCCGCCGGGCCCCATGCCCCGGATTGCCACGCGGTAGCTCGATTTCGAAATGGGATTGCTCACCCGGAACTCGGAAAAGAACGGTTCGCTGGTCAGATTCTCGAGCCCGAATGCCTGCTCCCGGCCGAACTGGCGGCGCAAGCCGCGTTGCCAATCCGCAGGTGAAAGATCGGCCGGCGCGTGCGTGCGCGAGAGCTTGGGCTTCGTGTTCGGTGTGGCCGCGGCATTCGGGTTTCGGCGTTTGGATTTCATCGCAATACCGTCCGTTCAGCAAAAGTCTCTCGGGAGACATCGATCTAGCATCCTATGCCCCCGATTGGTGTTACTTCCATATTTTCAACAGCGCCGGAGGACCAGTATCCACCACAGCTTTCGCTAGCGTCCAATTGGTTCCATAGCAGAGCAGGACTATTCGACCGTGTAACCGAGCGCCCGATATCCTGTTCGCCGCCTTGCCGCCATGCGCGCCAGCACCGGCACCAATTCATCGACATAGTCGACGACGAGAACCTCTGCTTTACCGGCATGCTGCCGGTGAAGCCGACCGACGTATTGGGCCAACGTGCCCTTCCACGAAATAGGCATCGTCAAGAACAGCGCGTCCAACCTTGGGGCATCAAAGCCTTCGCCGACGTAACGTCCTGTCGCGAGGATGAGCCGTTCCTGATCGGCTGCCACTCGCAGGGCGGCGTCTGACGCCTTGCGTTCGGCTGCCGACATTCCGCCTCGAAGGACAACAAGATTGCGCACAAAGCGCGAAAAGCGGCCTTGAAGATATTCAAGATGATCCCGGCGCTCGGTCAGCACGATCGGCGATCGCTTCGCCTCCAGCGCCTTCAGCACATCGTCGAAGATCAGGTTGTTACGCGACTCGTCCTGCGCAATGGCCGCATAAATTGCTGGCATGGAAGGGCGGTCCGACTCCGCCAGAGGTGGCGGAAGTTGAAATTGTGTCGATCGAGGCCTGGCTCGGTGAACGATCCCGCGCCCGGCCGCCTGAGCACGCGCATCAACGCGATGTCGAACAGGGCCGCATTGCATGAAGATGATCGGATGATGACCATCTTTGCGGGCCACCGTCGCGGACAGCCCGAGTATATAGCGCGCCTTCGTCCGGCGGACCACAAGTTCAAAACTCGCCGCCGAAACATGATGGCACTCATCGACAACCAGATGACCGTAGTCCGCTACCATATCGGATACTTCGCCTCGGCGCACGAGGCTCTGGATCAGCGCGACATCGATGACGCCGGTCAGCTTGCGGCGTCCGCCGCCGATGACGCCGATGTCCTTCGGATCGATATCGAGGAATGTCTTTAGTCGCTCCACCCACTGGGTGAGCAACTCGCGGCGATGGACAAGAACGAGCGCATTGCGTCCACGTTGCGCAATAAGGGCCGCAGCCACCACTGTCTTGCCAAAAGCGGTCGTCGCCGCGAGCACGCCATTCTCATGCGAAAGAAGTGCCTTAAGCGCCTTGACCTGGGGCTCGTACAGCGTCCCTTGAAAACGTACTTGGCCCGCAAGTGGATTGCCAATCACCCTCAGATCATTCAACTCAACCTCGGCGCCCTCGCCTCGGATCAGCTCAACAGCTTCGTCGAGACAGCCTCGGGGCAGCCCCACATGACGCCGATGAAGCTCGGCGCAGGAGATAATCCGAGGCTTGCCGAAGGTTGGGAAACGCATGGCCTGCGCACGATAGAACTCTGGGTTTTGGAAGGCCGCCAGGCGTATGAGCCGCGCCGTCAGCGCCGGCGGCAAATCGGTCCGGTCGATATAGACTTGGTCGGCGACCACTATCGTGATCTTGCCCGATAGGGGACTGCCTACCGGATGCGCTTTGGGGCGCCGAGACGGCGTCATGCGCCAGGGCTCGTCCGCATCCTCATCTTCGACGGGCATGTGGACGCCCAGAATACGGCCTCGCGTCTCCGCATCGTCGACGATTTCGGCGGCGGCCTTGGCCGATAGTCGTGGCCTCGCGGCTAGAAATGCCCATTGGTCGTCGTACGGACGAAGATCTTGATCGATGAAGACGCTGTTTCCAAGCTCGCGCGCACGGCGCTGCAAAGGCAAGGCGATCAGATTGCCGAAGCCGCCGACCGGCATAGTGTCCTGGCTCGGAAAAAAGCGATCGTATGAGGCGAAACCTATTTCGGGACGACGCTCCATCGTTTCCGTCAGCATCGCCGCGCCAAGCTGCCGAGCGGTGCGCGCCGAAACCGGCTCGGAGAAGAAAATCCACACATGACCGCCATTGCCGGATCGAGACCGCTCAAGGGCCGCCGGCACGCCCTTGGCC
>JBJKRM010000497.1:0-4594 GCA_046704685.1 Rhizomicrobium sp. | reverse complement strand
TCGTATTCCGTGATGTTGCCCGAGGTGTTCACCGTCCAGGGGTTGCCGGCGCAGTCCACCGAGAAGCTGCCGGTGGCGATGAACACCTTCCATTGTTCCGTCGTGTCACCGAAGAATTGGAACGGGTGTCCCTGTTGGCCGGCCGCCTGCCAGAACGACAGGGTGTAGCTCTGACCGGGCGTGAGGCCGTTGATCGTCTGGCTGAACGCCGTCGCATAGACCGGATTGCCGTCGGCCTGGATGAAGTTGCCGCCCGTCGGTGCATCGGGGAAACCGTTATAGACGCCGTAGATGTAGGTCGGCGAGAAGGCGGAGTCCGACGCAGTGCCCGGCGCATCGACGTAGACATATCCCGTGCCGCCGGTCCATCCGACCGGCATGGCATCCGTGAAGCTCGCTTTCGGCGCCGTGCCGCCGAGGTTGAATTGGTCGAAGGCGAGGTTTTGAACCGGCAGCGGCACCGCTTGCGCCGCGAACGTTGACAATGCAGCAGCGGAAACACCGGCTGCGAGAACCTTGTGTAAAGACTTGGCCACAATATCTCTCCCTGGTGAGCCGCAGGCCCAGCGCCCCGGCTGCCTCACAAGGGGAAAGTGCACACAATGTGCCAGTTTTCGCGCCGCGTCATTCCAACGGCTTAATGAGGTGTCGTTTAGTAAGTAGTGTAAACAAAATAATCAGGTGACGTCGCGAACGGTCCGCGCCGCCGTCGGGCGGTGCAGCAGCGGCGATTGCGGTCTGGAAAGCTGCCGCTTCGCGTGAGGAAACGGGGTCCGTCCGCCGCTGTGGCGGCATGATTGTAAGATATGCGTTGTTTCCGCCGGAGCGGCGTCAGCCGGCGGTGCCGGCAACCGCTTGCGCCGCCGAGAGGTCGAAGATCTTGGAGTCGATCTTGAGATAGGCCAGGCCGTCCTCGACGCTGACGATCGCCTCGGCGACGCCGGGCAGCGCCCGCAGCTTTTCGGCCAGCACATCGGCATCGGCGGCGTCGCCGATCCGCACCAGCTTGGTCGTCAGGTAGCGCGGCTCGGCCATGGTGGCGGCGATGA
Organism: Rhizomicrobium sp.; assembly: GCA_046704685.1. GTDB lineage: Bacteria > Pseudomonadota > Alphaproteobacteria > Micropepsales > Micropepsaceae > Rhizomicrobium. Next base: position 3,545 of record JBJKRM010000497.1, on the reverse strand, counting down.
TCAGCCACAGCGCGGCGATGCCGAAGGAGACGGCGAACACCGCGGCGTTGCCGTAATACTGATGCGCCAGCCCGCCGAGCAGGCCGCCCACGAAGATGCCGAGGAACTGCGATGAGGAATAGACGCCGGAGGCGGTGCCCTTGGCATCGGGTGGCGCGCATTTGGTGACCAGCGAGGGCAGGCTGGCTTCCATGATGTTGAAGCCGGCGAAGAACACCACCATCGCCGCGATGAGAACCACCGCGTTGGCGCCGCCGAACCACAGCATCGCCTGACTCACCACCAGCGCCGCCACGGCGCCGACGAACACCTTCTTCATCTTGCGGTGCTTCTCGGCGATGATGATCGCCGGCACCATCACCGCCACCGACACCAGCATCACCGGCAGATAGACCATCCACTGGTCGCGGCTCGCCAGTTTCAGCACGCCGTGCAGCAGCGCCGGCACCGCCAGGAAGCTTGCCGTCAGCATGGCGTGCAGGGCGAAGATGCCATAGTCGAGGCGCAACAGCTCGCCATCGCGCAGCACGCCTTTCAGCATGCCGGGCACGGTCTCGGCGTCGCGGTGCCGGCGCCGTTGTTTGGGGCTCGGTACAAGGAGCCCGACCACGGCGATGCCGCAGAATGCCAGCCCCACCATCAGCCAGAAGATGCCCGACACGCCGACGAAGCCCGCGACCACCGGTCCGGCGACCAGCGCGATCATGAATGAGACGCCGATGGTGATGCCCACCATCGCCATGGCCTTGGTGCCGTTCTCTTCCGCGGTGAGGTCCGCCACCAGGGCGAGGATGGCCGAGCCGACGGCGCCGCCGCCCTGCACGGCGCGCCCGATGATCACCCCGTCAATGCTGGTCGATGCCGCCGCCACCGCGCTGCCGATGCCGAAGATCAAAAGCCCCAGTGCGATCATGACCTTGCGGCCGATGCGGTCGGACATCAGCCCGAACGGGATCTGCAGCAGCCCCTGGGTCAGGCCGTAGATGCCCAGCGCCAAGCCCACCTTGTAGGGCGTCACGCCGGCGAGGTGGTGCGCATATGCGGCGAACACCGGGTAAATCATGAACAGGCCGAGAAGCCTGAGTGAAAACACAGCGGCGAGGGCGCCCGTGGCGCGGAGTTCGTGCCTATCCATGACTGCTGTCTACGCTGTGGCCGCTCGTTTCCGCAATTTGCAATAATGTAACGCGGAAAACTCCGCAATACGGACCACGCGGCGTCAACTTTGACGGGAGGGCCGTCGATTCAGTCCTGCGCGACGGCAAAGCAGGTTTGGCCGCGCTGCATCAGGCGGCTGCACAACCGGCGCGCTTCCCGCCAGCGGAACGAGCCGAAGCGGGCGCGATACAGCGTCTGGCCGGTGTCCGCCCGGAAGGGGACGACGATGGGATCGGCATCGTCCAGCAGCGAGCCCGATTTCTCGGCGTAAACGGCGAGTTCGGCGCGGGCCGTGGCGCGGTTGCTGAAGGCGCCGATCTGGATGGTCCAGTCGCCCTCCACCATCGGTGTCGGACTGTCGGAGGCCAAGGTCGGACCCGGCAGTTGGGGACGCAGCGCCGGCAAGGGGGCCGACGGCCGCGGCGCCGGCTCGTTTTCGGCCAGAAGCTCCACGATCCCCGGCCGTGCCGCTGGCTTCGGCACCTTTCTCAGCGCCAGGACCGTCCGCCGCGTCCCGTATTTCCACGGTACGTTGACGGAGGCGATGAGGTCGGGATGGCGCGCGGCGGAGGCGTATACCGCATTGAGCAGCCGCTTCATCGCGCGATCCCGCGATCGGCTGGTCCGGCCGCCCATGATGACGGCGATGACATGGTGGCCGTGCCGCACCACGGAGGTGACCAGGTTGAATCCCGAGGCGGCGGTGTAGCCGGTCTTCATGCCGTCGGCGCCCCAGTAATGGCCGACCAGCTTGTCGAAGGTGCGGTAGCGGCGGCCGTGGTAGCGGAAGCTGCGCGTGGCGAAGAAGTGGTAATATTCGGGATAATCATAGGCCACGTGGCGCGCCAGGATGCCGAGATCCCTGGCGGTGGTGATCTGCAGGCGGTCGGGCAGGCCGGAGGCGTTGTGATAGAAGGTGTGCCGCATCCCCAAGGCGCGCGCTTCCCGGGTCATCATCTCGGCGAAATGGGACTCGGTGCCGCCCAGCCGCTCGGCGATCGCCACCGCCACGTCATTGGCCGAATGCACGATGATGGCGCGGATGGCGTTGGCCACCCGGATGTGGTCGCCTTGGCGGACATGCAGATTGGTCGCCTCCTGTCCCGCCGCATGGGCCGAGAAGGTCAGCTCGCTCGACAGCGACAGCTCGCCGTGCCGCAGCGCGCCGAACAGCAGATAAAGGGTCATCAGCTTGGTGAGCGATGCCGGATGGCGGGTGGCATCGGCGTTCCAGCCGTACAGCACCTTGCCGGTGCCGCCGTCGATGGCGAGCGCCGCCACCTTGTTCGGATCGAGCCGCCGTGCGGACGGATGCCATCTGACCAGATTGGCCGCGGTGGCCGGCCAGGCGCCAAGCAACAAGGCGGCGCAGGCCATGGCCAGCACCGTCGACGCGAACCTTCCTGTCTTGGGGCCCCTCACGCCGCCCCCCCAAATTCGAACCAGCACTTTTCCAGGTCTTATACTTCTCGTGTGCATCACATCAAATCGAGCACGCGCTTTCAAGAGTCATTGCACGGATCAGTGGTTTACCGAGGTTTTCATATGCGAGTTGCTAAACGGTGAATCCGCGGCGCTGCCGCAACCGGTGGACACGCCGGAATGCGCTTCCTGCACGGCAAGCTGCGACCACGCATCGCATACAATCAGTATGCAGACTATATGCGGCGCGGGACGGAGACACGCCTCCGTTGCAATGCTTGCTGTCACCAAGCTGACAGTGGCAACCGCCGGGATGGCGAATGTTAACGCTCCGCGCATCGCATCTTGCCGGCGGTCATTTTGGTTTTCATCATCCGGCCGGAAACCGGATTCGGAGCGCGACGTGCCCGTCACCATCTACGGCATCAGGAACTGCGACACCATGAAGAAGGCCTTCGCCTGGCTGGATCAGCATCGCGTCGCTTATGTATTCCACGATTACAAGAAAGCCGGGGTCACCAGGGACCAGCTGGTGCGCTGGTGCCGCGCCGCCGGCTGGGAGAGCGTGCTCAACCGCGCCGGCCCCACCTTCCGCAAGCTGCCCGATGCCGACAAGGCGGACCTCAACCAGACCAAGGCCGTCGCCCTGATGATGTCCAACCCCTCGATGATCAAGCGCCCCATCCTCGAGAACGGCGCGGCGCTGGAGATCGGCTTCAAGCCGGAGCGCTACGCGGCATTGTTCACGGGGCGGTAGAGCAAACGACATTCCGGCGTCGTCGCCCTTCGTGGCCTCCGATTACGCCACCGGTTTTGGTTTCGGGTCCATCGCCTCGGTTGCCAGATCGCGAAGCCGGTCCAGGAAGGAGCCGGACCGCAGGAACCGGAGGTGCGCCGCAAACCGGTCCTCGGCGAGGACCGTCCTTGCCAGGTTCTTCTCTTCCTCCTTCATGAGGGCCAAGACC
>JBJKRM010000496.1:0-5818 GCA_046704685.1 Rhizomicrobium sp. | reverse complement strand
ATCGTGGCGCCATGCTGAAACAGGCCGATGATATTCTCGCCTTCCAGCACCGGCTTCCAACCGAACTGGCGCATGCCCTCCAAAAGGGCGCGGATTCCCGGGCGCCCTTCATAGCGCAGCGGATTGTAGCTCTTCAGGCAGTAGACGAACTTCTCGTGCTCGGTGCCGATCCGCCATTCGGATTCGGGTTTGCAGCCATCGGCCAGATAGCGCACGAGATCGTCGCGCGATTGGATGGGTCCGCCGGCTGACTGCGGAATCGACATGAGAAACCTCTTTGGGGCGAAGTTCTGGCGTGAACGCCAAACCTATGTAGGTATTGCCGCCAGGACCGGCAAGTCAGAGTCCCGACACGAATTTGCCACAGGATACCCTCCCGGGCCCGAAATGGAACAGACGGGCGGCAGAACGGCCATGCCGACAGCGCAACAGCTCACGACCAGTCACCGCAAACCGACTGCCAGACGGCCAAAGCCGCGAGCGCGGCGGTATCCGCCCGCAAAATGCGCGCGCCGAGCGACACGGGCGTGACGGCCTTGTGTTGGCGCAGGGCGGCGCGTTCCGACGGATCGAATCCCCCTTCCGGACCGATGACAACCGCCCAGGGACCGCCCGGAGCCTGCTTCAAGGCCTGCGCAACCGGCGGCGCCTCGCCCGCCTCATCGCAGAACAGGATGCGGCGCTCCGCCGGCCACTGCGACAGCAGCTTGTCGAAGGCGAGCGGCTGGCGCACCTGCGGCACGCTGAGGCGGCCAGACTGCTCGGCGGCCTCCACCGCATTGGCCCGCATGCGCTCGGTGTTGACGCGCGAAACGATGGTGCGCCGGGTGATCACCGGCTGCAGCACGCGGACACCGAGTTCGGTGGCCTTCTGCGTGAGGTAATCGGCCGGAGTCTTCTTGATCGGCGCGAAGACCAGCCAGAGGTCCGGCACCTCGCTCTGCGCAGCAATCTGCGCCAAGCATTCCAGGGTGCAGCGGCGCTTGGCGGTCTCCACCACCTTCGCCGCCCATTCGCCGTCGCGGCCGTTGAACAGATCGAGGCGGTCGCCGGGCTTGGCGCGCATCACATGCAGCAGATAATGCGCCTGGCCGTCTTCAACGACCACGCGGGCACCATCACCGAGCGGCGCATCGACGAACAGGCGCAGCTTGCCGCCGGGATAGGTCAGATCGTCACTCATCGGGCGTTTCGACCGTCTTCAGTTTGCGGGTGGCATTGAGACTGACCGGATGCGCCACGAATTGCCCGCCGCGGCGCGACACGTTGTACTCATCGAACAACAATTCGTTCTTGCCATTGACATGGCACTGCACGCGCGTGGTGCCGGACGGCAGGCCCGCCGCCTCCGAGGTGCTGCAGATGTAGTCGCTCATGCCGCGCGGGCATTGCGCCAGCCCTTTGACGCGGCCGTAATTGGGAGCGCATTCGCTCCAGTTGCGCACCCATTTGTGGGCGGCGAATTCGGCGGTGAGCAGGCCGGGCGGGAAATCCTGCACCGCATCGCCGGTGAACTGGCCGACACACAAGCAGCGGCCCGGTTGCCATGCGGGGCTCTGGGACAGCGCGGCCACGACGCGCCGCACCGGCGCCGCCGAGAGTTCCGCCTCGCGCTGGGCGCTGCGGCCGCAGGACGCCAGCAGCAGCACGGCGCCGGCCAGCGCCAATCCCCTTCGCAACGCGGACGCGAATTGTGCCATAGTCGCTCCTGCTCCACCCGACGAAGCGAGTATGACAGAAAACGCCACCACAATCGCCAAGCCTGCCGACGCAGTCGCCGCCGCTCTGGTGGATCGCGCGCCATCCCGTGTGCAGCCCTATCTCCGGCTGATGCGGCTGGACCGGCCGATCGGCACCTGGCTGCTCTACTGGCCTTGCGTCTTCGGCCTGGCGCTCGGCGCGGCGGCCGACAGCCGGCCATTCGGCACCTGGCACGACATCTTCTACGTCATCCTGCTCGGTATCGGCGCCATCGTGATGCGCGGCGCCGGCTGCACCTATAACGACATCGTCGACCGCGATTTCGACGCCCAGGTGGCGCGCACGCGGGGACGCCCGATTCCCTCCGGCGCCGTCAGCGTCAAGCAAGCCTGGATGTTCGCGGCCTTCCTCTGCCTGATCGGCCTCGGCGTGCTGCTGATGCTCAACCGCGCCGCCGTGATCTTGGGTGTGGCCTCGCTGATCCTGGTGGTGGGCTATCCCTTCATGAAGCGCATCACCTGGTGGCCACAGGCCTGGCTGGGGCTGACCTTCAACTGGGGCGCCATCCTCGGCTTCGCGGCGCAGACCGGGTCCGTCGATACCGCCGACCTGATGCTGTATGCGGGGCTGTTCTTCTGGACCCTGGGCTACGACACCATCTATGCCCACCAGGACAAGGACGACGACGCGCTGATCGGCGTCAAGTCCACCGCGCGGCTGTTGGGCGAGCGCTCGCGGCCGTGGATCCTCGGATTCTATGCGGTGTGCTTCACCCTGGTGCTGGCCGCCGGCTTCACCGAGCATACCGGCTGGCCGTTCGCCTTCCTCATGCTGCTGGCGGGGGCCCACCTGCTGTGGCAGGTGCACACGCTGAAGATCAACGACTCCGCCCATTGCCTAAAACTGTTCCGCGCCAATCGCGAAACCGGAGCGCTGATCGCTTTGGCGATGATCGTTTCCACCTGGGTGGGGTGAAGCTCCTTTTGCCGTCTCGTGGCGCGGCGCGGCTACCGGTGGGGTGGCCGACGCGCGATTGCGCCAGCGCTTGATCATTGATCGTCATCTCTTCCCCGATTCCAGGGGGAGGGGGGTGTCGGCGTGTCTTCGCGCGACTTGAATTCGAATGTGCCGGAATCGATCCAACATTTTGTCGTACAGTGATTTTCGCCTTGCTTCGCGGGCGCGCATGGGGCGCGCGGAAAATTGAACCTGCGCCAGCGACGCAAGACCTGCAGCTCGTTTCACCCTGTCAAACAGCGGTCCCTGATCTGGGAATCCCGCGGCGCGGTTTCAAGAGGGTGCGGCAATCGATGCGTTGTCGCGCATGAGGCACGATTGCAGTTGGTAATGTGCGGCCGTTGACGGAGCGAATACATCAAAGGCGAAGCCAAAACAGCTGCCGACCAACACGCGGCAAGTTTGGGTCCGAAAGCGGAAATGTCCTACGGGGAAATCGCACCAGACCCAGACATTCAACCACTGAGCATCGCCCGCCTAGAAATCCTGAGAGCTTGGAACAATCACTCCTGCCGAATCCGGCGGTAGCTCAGCGTCGTCCTCGTACCCGAACCTAATATTTCCGATCACTGCCCCTGCACCCAACTGGCCATAAACCAGCGAGTAATCGACAAAGGAAAAACCGTTCTTAAGTAGTTGAGCGTGTAAGTCCAACTCGTCATTTTCAAGGGGAAGCTTCGACATACCTGCCAAAGTCGCCTCGTGTAGCATCAGCCAGTCTTCAGAACGCAAATCGGCTGCATCGGGAAGAGACAGAGAGATATTGTTTTTCAAATCACCCGTGCGCGTAGCAGAAATAATCATTGCGCTCAGATGCGCATTTTCTCTGCCCAAAACCGCGTCGAGTAGCCCATCTTCAAGGCTCACATCGCCTACTATAGCTAACCATAGAAGCCACGCGATTTCGTGATGTTGCCCAAGCTTTATGAACCGACTGATTTCATTTCCGAGTACCGTTCTCCAATCGTCAGAAGAAATTGGGCCGCCGCGCAACACCCTCGCTCCGACGATCATGCAGATGTAGTCGATAGCGTGCGGAAAGTGATGAATGAAGCGCAAAAGATACGGCTCTATGAATTCGAATTGGTCCTCAGCCTCCTCATTGTACTTATCAAGCTGGCGGAGCAGCAGTTTCACCGGACTCTGCAGGCCCGTCTCAGAGGTTAATGCCAAGGATGTATCGAAAAGCTCTTTGACATGAGCCTGAGACAAAGCTCCCCCGCCAAAGCACTCCCTGGCAGCGCGAATTAGCTGAAGTGGCCACAGGTCGTCGGTCGGTTTGGAAGTAGCAATGATTTTTGTTTTGATGTCGTTTGGAATCAGTTCGTATTCGTCGAGAGCATCGCTGATCGCCGAGAGGACGAGCGCGGCGTCGCCTTCCGTCTCTGTTCCAATAAAATAGTCGTCGACGTAACGAACCGCGCCCCTGATGTGCTTTGCCGAGGTCTCTTGAATCCGTTTGTCGATATCGACAAGGATTGTCTCGGAAATTAAACGCGCTGCATCGGGCCCGATGAAAAGACCTCGAGTTTGACCGTCCTGGCAATTGCGCAAATGATAGTCCAGCTCGTTAAAAAAGCAGTGCTTTGAACTAGGGTTGCGATCCTTTTTGCAGGTGGCCTTTGTGTGGATCGCCCATGGAATCGAATGCGTATAGATGCTCGGATAGAACTGTGCGATGTCAGTCTTCAACATATAGAAAGCTCTTCCGAGCTTCCTGTGAACTTCAAGGTTTAGCTCGCTGAACGACATGATCCGAATTGCCCGCGGGCTTGGCGCGTCCTCGATTGTAGGCAGACTCGCGGAAATGGTCGTCTTGTCTTTGTAGTTTTTCTCTATGAGATCTCGGTGCTCGTTAAGAAATTCGGCTATGTAGAGATAGTTGGCCGGGCTTGGAGTGGCGAAGGGGCGCCGCGCGCCATTGCTCTTTGTGCAACTATACCTCGAGAGTTTTGATGGCAAACGCTTCTTAAGCCGCTGCTCATTTACCGCGACGCGATACGTTGAGAGAAAATCTGCTAAGCCCGAAGATGTGAAGCACGGCGGAAGGGTCTCCGGGAAAAACCCTCTTCCCACCAATGCTAAACCTAAGTCTACAGTCATTTGATTCCGACACTTCGCATAGAAGAAAAAGGAGTAGGAGCCGTTATTCCCGCTTCCTCCGGCAGGTTTAGGCGTTGCGCCAACGTTTCCTCCTACTCAGTCTCCAACATCAGGCGCACGTTCACAAGTGCGTTGGGAAACAGTGCGCCGTTCTTGTTGGCGAAGATGGCCTTGAGCTTCACGGTGCCGGTTGCCGGGTCGATCTGATTGTCGACCGCGCCCAAATGGCCGGCCGCGATCTTCTTGGTGCCTTCGCGGTTCCACAGCTCGACGGCCGGGCTGTCTCCGGCTTTGAGGCGCTTGAGGATCACGGGCAACATATCCTGGGGAACGCCGAACACGACCGCGATGGGCTGCGGCTGGACAATCACCACCAGCGGCGCTCCGGCGTGAACGCAATTGCCCGCATCCACCAAGCGAAAGCCTGCAACGCCGGAAGCCGGCGCGGCACGCCGTTCCAGATGACCTTGAACGGCTTGACCTTCGGGGTTGATGGCAAGCACCACGGAACTCCGCGCGGACCGATTGACAGCCCGGGGCACCCATGGTCGTCATGGCACGGCGATCCGTTGCGCGGATCGTATCGGTGCGTTCACGCAGTTCCGTTGCGTCATCATGTACGGATGAACGTCCAAGGAGGAATGATGTTGGATTGGGATCAACGCCGCAGGATCGCATTGACGGCCGCGTCGATGGCGGCCTTTCTCGTTGCTGCCGGCGGTGCCGTGCGTGCGATGCCTTCTGCGACGGAAATCGCGCAGGCCAAGTCTGTCTTCGCCGATGCGCAAGCCGTGTCGAAGAAGGAAGGCGGACGCCTGTGGGGCATTCCGCTCTACGGCCGGATGCTGCTGGTCGATCCGGATTCCCGCGATGTCGTCTCCAACATGCCCGATCCGGATGGCCGGCTGACGAAATCCGACAGCGTTTATGTCGGCACATTGCCGAAAAAAATCATCATCTCGAATGCGCCCCTCGACTGGGAAGGTCAGCGTTGGAC
>JBJKRM010000495.1:0-5166 GCA_046704685.1 Rhizomicrobium sp. | reverse complement strand
CGTCTGACCGGTGCTCTCGCGCATGCGAAGCTCGTCGGTCATCATCTTGAGCCGGACCAGCGAGCGCACGCGGGCGAACAACGCCGCATCGTCCACCGGCTTGGTGAGGAAATCGTCGGCCCCTGCTTCCAGCCCCGCAACGCGGTCCGTCGGCTGGTCCAGCGCCGTGACCATCACCACCGGAATGTGGGCCGTCCTTGGGTTGGCCTTGATACGGCGGCAGACCTCGAAACCGTCCATGCCGGGCATCATGACGTCGAGAAGGACGATATCCGGGTCGCACTCCTCCATCTTCCCGAGCGCTTCGGCGCCCGAAAAGGCCGTCACGACCTCGAAGTACTCGCTGGTCAGCTTGGCTTCGAGAAGCTTGACGTTGGACAGGATATCATCGACGACAAGGACCCGCGCCGTCATGGCCGCGCCTCAGCCAATGAACCGACGAACCGTATCCAAGAAGCTGGTGACCGAAATCGGCTTCGAGATATACGCTTCACAACCGCCCTGGCGAATGACTTCTTCGTCGCCCTTCATGGCAAAGGCGGTTACGGCAACAACCGGAATGGCCTTCAGGGTATCATCTTCCTTCAGCCATTTGGTGACCTCAAGACCCGAGACTTCCGGCAGCTGGATGTCCATCAGGATCAGGTCAGGGCGGTGTTCGCGCGCGATGTCCAGCGCCTCCATCCCGTCCTTGGTCTGCAGGATGTTATAACCATGCGCGTCCAGCAGATCGTGGAAGAGTTTCATATTCAGCTCATTATCCTCCACGATGAGGACGGTCTTCATTTTCGCATCCATGATCGGCACTCCGGTCCACCCCAGGGGCTCGCCGCACACCACCTGGTGCGCGTAACGACCCGACTCGAACCCTTTGGCGTTGCGTAGTATTAGTTTGCAGGTATTAACGCTCCCTTGACATTCCCCCTACTGGACCTTTGATCGGGCGGGGATTTCCAGGCGCGGTGCGGGATTCACACACGGACAGGAAGCCATTGATCCGGGACAGGTTTACCAAAGAGCGGGCCGAAACCATCGCCCTCGACGCGCTGGCGTACCTAGCGGGCAGGCCGGAGGACTTCGAGCATTTCTTAAGAAACTCGGGGCTGGATGGCCGTCAACTTCGCCTGAGGGCCGCGGACCCGGACATGTTGCGCGCCGTCACGGACTTCCTTCTCGGCGACGACGCCCTCGTCACCGGTTTTTGCCAGGAGCAATCCCTGGACCCGAAGGACATTCACCTGGCGAATCATATCCTGGGACTACCGTGACATTCGATCTGCCTTCTGCTCTGCCCAGGATCAAACCCGGACGCCCGCTGGTCGTCACCGACGCCGACGGCGTGTTGTTGTGCTTCACCGGCGGGCTCGAACGCTGGCTCAAGGCCCGCGGACTGTATCTGGAGCTCACCAGCTATCGCCTGGAAGGGGCCATAAAGCGGATCGATGACAAGTCGCCGCTGCTGCTGGTCGAAACCATGGCCCTGATCGACGAGTACCGGAAGGATCTCGACGGCCTCGAAGCTGTGGACGGCGCCTGCGAAGCGCTCGAAGAATTGTCGAAGGTTGCAAGCATCGTGGTGCTTTCCAATGTCAACCAGAGCCAGGGCGAGGCGCGCCTGCGGAATTTCCAGGCACTCGGCATCGACTATCCCTTGATCGCCAACGACAGCGGTGGCGGTTACCTCGCCGACAAAGGAGCGGCGGTAAGGGCCTTGGCAGCCCACGCCAGGGCGAAGACCTTTTTTATCGATGATATCCCCGCCAATCTGATGGCCGTGGCGCAGGACGCGCCCGATGTGACCCTGGTTCACCTTGTGGAAAGCGAACCATTGCGGCAATTGCTGGGGACGGACTTTCCGGCCCATTGCCACGCAGAAAACTGGACGATAGCCAAGAAGTTCATTCTCGATCAGCTTCGATAAAAGGACGGCAACATGCGACTTGGCATCGATCTGGGCGGCACCAAAATCGAAATCCTGGCGCTGGAGGCCGGCGGGCGTGAGTTGTTGCGCGAGCGCGTACCGACGCCGCGCAACAGCTATGACGAAGCGGTCCGCACTCTCGTCGGGCTGGTGCGGAACACAGAAAAGAAGGTGGGCCGTCAGGGCAGTGTCGGCATCGCCATTCCCGGCGCCATCAGCCCAAAAACCGGACTGGTCAAGAATGCCAATTCCACCAACCTGATCGGGCACCCCCTTGACCGGGATCTGAGCGCGGCGCTCGGCCGGAGCGTGCGGGTGGAAAACGACGCCAATTGCTTCGCGCTGTCGGAAGCGACCGACGGTGCAGCGGCGGGCGCCGGTGTGGTCTTCGGCATCATCGCTGGAACCGGCATCGGCGGCGGTGTCTGCGTGCATGGCAAAGTCCTGACAGGAGCCCACAGCGTAACCGGTGAATGGGGACATAATCCCCTGCCAGCTCCGACGCTGCACGAGGTTGAGCACGCGCCGAACTGCTATTGCGGCAAGCGTGGCTGCATCGAGGTTTGGTGTAGCGGTCCGGCTGTGGCGCACCTCTATGAAGCACGCACGGGGAAAGCAGCGGCGCTGCCCGATATCGTTGAGGCCTCCCGCCGCGGCGAACTGGCGGCGATCACCGAGCTGGAGGGTTTCTATGATCGCTTCGCGCGGTCGATTTCCACCCTGGTGAACGTGCTCGATCCGGACGTCATCGTACTCGGCGGCGGGTTGTCGAACATCGACGCCCTTTACGAGGAGCTGCCGCCGCGGGTGGAACGCTATGCCTTCACCGTGGAAGGCTACCCCCGCATCGTGAAGAACAAGCACGGCGACTCCAGCGGCGTGCGCGGCGCAGCATGGCTGTGGCGCGAGGATGAGGTGGAAAAAGGCCTACCGGCGTCCTAGCCGTGCTCGACGAGGCTGCCGTAGAGATCCGGACGGCGATCGCGGAACAGGCCCCACGAGGCGCGCAGCTTTGCCACTTCATCGAGATCGAATGAGGCGGTGACAACACCCTCAACGCTGGCAGCCCCCTCCGGCCGCTGCGCGGCCACCTCCCCCGTAAACGGAGGAGGAAAACGTCCGAGTTCGGCAGCGATAGCGCCCGTGGCATCCGTGATAAAGGAGGAGCCGTAGAAGGTGATCTCGCCCGCCTCCCCCTTTTCCGTGCCGATGCGGTTGGAGGCCACGACTGGCATGCAATTCGCGGCCGCATGGCCTTGCATGACACGCCGCCAGTGATCGCGGCTGTCGACCGGCGGTGCCGGTGGCGGCTCGCTGCCGATGGCCGTGGGATAAAACAGCGCCTCGGCACCCAGCAAAGCCATGGTGCGTGCAGCCTCAGGAAACCATTGGTCCCAGCAGATACCGACACCGAATACGCCGAATTTCGTCATCCAGACGCGGAAACCGGTATCGCCTGGGGTGAAGTAATACTTCTCCTGGTATCCCGGCCCCGCCGGGATATGCGCCTTGCGATAGACGCCCATCATGCGGCCGTCTGCATCGATCATGGCGAGCGAATTGAAATAGGCGTGACCGGCGCGTTCGAAGAAGCTGACCGGCAAGACCACGCCGAGATCCTTGGCGAGCGCCGCCATTTCCGTCAGCAGGATGTTGCCGTCCGCAGACGCCGCAAGCGCAAAACGATCGGGATTCTGGTCCTGGCAAAAATAGGGCGTCTCGAACAACTCCTGCAGCAGCACGACATTGGCGCCGTGCTCCGCCGCCGTTCGAACGATCGTCTTGGCCTTCTCAATATTGGCGCGTCTGTCCCATGAGCAGGCGAATTGCGCGGCACCAAAGGTGACCTTCCTCATGGCTCGGCCGGCTCTCCCAACGCGATGCAATGAATGCCGCCACCACCTTGCAGCAGATCCAACACCTCGACCTGCAGGATGTCCCGGCCGGGGAAGCAATCGGCCAAGACAGCCTGGGCGTGGTCGTCATTCGGATCGTCGAAGGCCGGCATCACGATGCCGCCATTGGCGATGTAGAAATTGACATAGCTCATCGGCAGCACGCGGCCACGCCAATCGAAACGTACCCGGCGGGGCTGCGGTATCTCGATAACCTCGATTGCCCGCCCATGCGCGTCCCGCACGTCCTTCAGCCGGCGGATCGCTTCGCGCACCGGTTGGGCGTCGGGCAATGACGTCGATGACGGCACGCCAACCAGCACGCGGCCCGGCGCGATGAAGCAGGCCGTGTTGTCCACATGGCCGTCGGTTTCCATGTCGGAGAAACCGTCGCCCAGCCAGATGATCCGGCGGGCGCCGGTGAACCGCGACAGCCAGGACTCCACCTCATGTCTGCTAAGACCGGGATTGCGGTTGGCGTTGAGCAAACATTGCTCTGTGGTGATCAGGGTACCTTCGCCATCGGTGTGAATGGCGCCCCCTTCACAGACCAGCGGCGCGTCATAAATGTGGATTCCGGAGTGCTCGGCGATCCGCGTTGCCAGCCCCGCATCATGCGCGTAGGGCTGATATTTGCCGCCCCAAGCGTTGAACTGCCATTGCACGGCCGCGCGCGCATCCTCCGGTCCGCAGAGGAATGTCGGTCCTGTGTCACGCGCCCAGGAATCATCGAGAGTCGTCTCGAACATCTCCACCTTACCGGCTGTGGCCAGCTTGGCAGCGGCCATGTCCTCGTGGCGAACGGCCAGAACCACCGGCTCGAAAGCGGAGATCGCACGCGCGATACGAGCGGTAGCCTGCTTGGCATTCAGCATCGCCTCATCGCTGCCCCAGGTTTCCGCGCGGCACGGCCAGCACATCCACGTGCGCGCGTGCGTCACCCAGTCCGAGGGCATCGCGAAACCCTCCCGCGCGGGACTTGGAGTCTTGGGGTCGAGCAAACGGCTCATGCCCCCTCTATAGCGCGCAGCGGCCATGTGCGGAAACCCTTTGAAGAAAGTCGAGGAAACACGCTAAGTTCCTGACCAGAGAGGTTGATTATGACCGGCCACATCGACACACGTTTGAAAAGCCTAGGAATTGATCTGCCGACCCCTCCGGCACCGGTGGCAAGTTATGTTCCCACCGTGACGACCGGAAATCTGGTGTTTGTCTCAGGACAGATCACGGCGACACCGGACGGGTTGAAACATATCGGTGTCGTGGGCGGCGACCTATCGCTCGAGGACGGCAAGGCGGCAGCACGGCTGTGCGCCATCAATTGATGGCGCACAGCCGTGCTGCCGCCTT
>JBJKRM010000494.1:0-4798 GCA_046704685.1 Rhizomicrobium sp. | reverse complement strand
CATCCTGCCGCTGGGCGCCGCCCTGCTCTACGCTTCGCGCGGCCATCCGGGGCTGCCGGACCGCCCCTATGCCGAGCGCCTCAAGCACGATCCGGCGGTCATCCTCGCCAATGCTGCCGACAAGATGGAGCAGCAGCTGGCCGCCCATCCCAGCGCCAACGGCTATCAGCGCCTGGCGGACCTCTACATCCAGCAGAGCGATTTCCAACACGCCGCGGCCGCGATGAGAAAGGCGATCAAGTACGGTGCCAATGACGCGGCAGACTGGGGCGTGCTCGGCGAAGACACCGTCCTGTCGTCGAACGGAATCGTGACGCCGAAGGCGCTGGAGGCATTCACCCGGGCCCTTGAACTGGATGTGCACGAACCGCGGGCCCGTTTCTATGCCGGCCTCGCCGAAGCCCAGATCGGCCATCTGAAAAACGCGGTGGCCATCTGGCGCGATCTGGAAAAAGCCAGCAAAGCAGACGCGCCTTGGCTGCCGCTGCTGCACCAGCAGATGGCGGCCATGGCCAAGCTTGGCAAATTCGATCCCAAGAGTGTGCCGCCAAAAGCGCCGTCGGTCGCCACGCTGAAGGCAGCCGTGGCCGCCATGCACAAGGCGATGAACGAGCGCCAGGGATCATCGCCCTGAGCCCCCCTTGACAAAAAGACCGCTCCAAAAAATTTCGCGCGAAATTTGCCAATGATTTCGGTGGGGCCGCCTGCCGGACCTCTCTGACCTCCTTTCAAGAAAGGCGCAGAACGCCCGCGTTTCCGGACCGGCTTTTCCGGGCCGCTGGGCACTGCCTGCACTGCTGGCGATATAGGAGAAATGGGGATTGCACCGGCACGATTCAAGTGGTGCGACAATCTTGCAGAATACCAGTGCGATCAACGCTCTGACCGAAACAGGCCTGCGAACACGTCTCAACTATCGCAACCTTAGAAGATTAAATTTGGGCGCCCGCCAACCCTGAGGGACGTACGCCGGCGCCTTCACATCCGTGCGATTGCCCATCCACCCACAGTCTAGCAGCGTGACACGATGTTACCGCTACCGTAAGGTCCGTCCGAGTCTGCGCCTGGAGATTTCGATGAAGCCGGTCTGCCGCCGTTGCGTTTTTTTCGCAATCTCCGCCCTGCTCGCCGGCACGATGGCGCTTGCCGCGCCGTCCGGCGGGCCCTACGGCCCGATCGATCAGGTCTACAAGATTCCGAGGGCGCCGCATGTCTATTACGTCGCACCCGAAGGCAAGGCCGATGCGTCCGGCACCTCGCTCAAGTCCCCCACCACCATTGAAGCCGCAATCAAACGCGCGGTGAGCGGCGATGCCATCATCCTGCGCGGCGGCGTCTATCGCACCGGCAGTCTCGTCTTCAACCAGCGTATCATCCTGCAGCCCTACAGGGGGGAGCGGCCGGTGCTGAAAGGCACCGAGGTCGCCAAGAATTGGGAGCCGGCCGGCGCCCATGTGTGGAAGACCCACTGGACCACACTGTTCCCGGCACATCCGCTGGCCTGGTGGAACCGCGCCAAAGAAGAAGCCAGGACGCCGCTGCACCGCTTCAACAACGACATGGTGTTCGTCGATGGGCGCTTTCTGCAATCGGCCGGCAGCGTCGCCGAACTGACGTCCGACACCTACTACATCGATTACCAGCACCAAGAGGTCTACATCGGGACCGATCCCACCCATCATGTGGTGGAAATCACCGCCCATGACGGCGCCCTGATCCGCACCAGCCATCCCGTCAACGGCAAAATATCGGACCGGAAAGGCCCGCTGATCCGCGGACTGACCATCACCGAATACGCCCGGCGCTGCATAGAGGTGGAAGGCAAGAAAGTGTTCGGGCCCAATGACGAGCCCACCAACGAGCCGGTCGGACTGTCCGATCCCTCGACCTACGGCAAGCAAGTCATCGGCACGCATATCGAGAACGTCACCTTCTCCTATTGCTCGCGCGTGGCGGGCTATTTCCGCGGCGATGGGCTCGTGATCCGCAACTCGCTGGTGAGCGACACCGGCACCGAAGGGCTTTATGTCATCGGCTCGTCCAACGTACTGCTCGAGCACAACATCATCCGCCGCAACAACATCGAGCACCTCACCGGCTATTACGCCTCGGCAGTGAAGATATTCAACCAGACCCATCATGTGACCTTCCGCGACAACATCGTGCTCGACAGCCCGGATTCCCACGGCGTGTGGTACGACGTCGGCAACCACGACGGCGTCTTTGTCAACAATTATGTGGAAGGCACCGAGGTCGGCTTCATGTTCGAGATCTCGCGCGGCGTCACCGTGGCGGGCAATGTCTTCGCCCATGACGGCCGCGGCGTCTGGATCCTGAACTCGGCTGATGCGCACATCTACAACAACACCTTCCTGGATGCGCCGCTGACCATCGGGCGCACCGACCGGGTGGCGACCGGTGATCGCTTCGGCTGGCATCCCTCCACCGGCCCCGGTCTGGACCAGCGCAAGGGTCAAGTGGTGGTGAACAATCTGATGGTGGCAAGCGAAGGCTTCCGCGAACCGCTCATGCGCGTCGACCAGTCGCCGGTGCTGTGCGGCAAGCTCACCGACCAGCAGACCGCGAAGGTGGACGGCAATGTCTATGCCCGCGCCTCCGATGCGGGTGAACCGCTGGTCGTCTGGTCGCCGGAAAATGGCGCCAACTGCACGGCTTCGTTCGACAGCCTGGTGGCGTTCCGCAGCGCCACCCCATTCGCCGTCCATAGCCGCCAAATCGACCGACTGCCGCGTTCGCTGTTCCGGGCCCCGGACCTTGAGCGCTTCGAGCTGCGCATGCCGGTCGCGGTGGCGAAAGGCGTCGCCGTGCCGGCAGCGGTGCAGAAGCTGCTCGGCTGGAAGACGGTGCGAACGGTGGGGGCTTATCCGTTCCTGCGCTGAGCGCGGCACAAGGCGCTGGCGATCGCCTGCCACATCGGCTTGCGCTTGAGATCGGTGTCGAGCGGCAGTTTGCGCGGGCGATAGCCCGTCAGCGCGGCGCGCAGGCCTTTGGGCTGGTGCAGATAGCGGTCGCTGAGGCCCCAGGTGAGTACGGCGATGGTCGCCGGGTTGTCGAGCATGACATCCAAAAAACGCGCGGTGGCGTCGGCGACGGCCTGATCGCGGGCGGCGATGTCGAGCGGCGCCTTGCTGTCGTCGACATCCATCTCGGTGACCAGGATCGCGAGTCCCATCGCCCGCACCTCGTCGAGGAAGACGCGCAGCTTTTTCTGATCCAGCGGCGGACCGAAACCGTTGAGATGGCCCTGCAGGCCGAGGCCTTCGATGGGAACACCGCGCGCCTTGGCCCGCTCGAGGAATTTCAAGGTCGCCGCGCGGAACCGGTCGTTCCACGGCTCGGGTCCCTCGCAACCCCAGTCGTTGTAGACCAGCAGCGTATCCGGATCGGCCTGCTTGGCCGCATGGTAGGCCAGATCGATGTACTCCGGCCCGAAGCGCTTCAGCCACATGCTGTTGCGCAAGCCATCCGGGCGGCCGTCGGCAGGATAGATCGCCTCATTGACCACGTCCCAGGAATGGAAGCGTCCGCGATAGCGGCGCATGCAGCGGGTCACATAATAAGTAAGAATCTCGTCGTCCGGCGCGTTCAGCACCTTGTCTTTCAGCCAGGGCGGATTGGCGGCGTACCAGACCAGCGTATGGCCGCGCATCTTCATGCCATGGGCTGCGGCGAAGGCCGCCAGCGCATCGGCGCCGGAAAAATCGAAATGCCCCGGCTCCGGCTCGACGATCAGACGCTTCAATTCGTATTCGGGAACCAGGATACCGGCTTCGCGCGCCAGCACGGCAGCAAAGTCCGCATCCTTGAGCTGATAGGAACCGGCAGCGCAGCCGTACAGCCTGCCGCTCCGGGCCGCCAGCACTCGCAAGGGAGTATCGGCCGCCTCTGCCGGCACGAACGCTGCGGCAGCGGCCGCGCCCAGCAGCGTGCGCCGGTTCAGCCTCACGTCAATCCCGACCTTCGGGGCGCATCTTCACGATGCGGTCGGGCTCGCCGGAAATGGCACCATCGTTCTCGCCGCCCTTCTTGACAGCGTCGACATGGTCCATGCCTTCCACCACCTGGCCCCACACCGTGTACTGGCGGTCGAGCCATGGCGCGTCCTCAAAGCAGATGAAGAACTGGCTGTTGGCGCTGTTGGGATTGGAGGTACGCGCCATCGAGCAAGTGCCGCGCACATGCTTCTCCGGCGTGAATTCGGCCTTGAGGTCGGGCAGTTCCGAGCCGCCCGATCCGGTTCCGGTGGGATCACCGGTCTGCGCCATGAAGCCGGGAATGACGCGATGGAAAGCCACTCCGTCATAAAAGCCCGACGATGACAGTTCCTTGATCCGCGCCACATGGTTGGGGGCGAGATCGGGGCGGAGCTCAATCACCACCGGCCCGTCCTTCAGTTCCAAGACCACGCGTTCGCTCATTTTTCGGCTCCCAACTCGTTGCAGCGTTTCTTCAATATCTCGGCGATGCGCGGCGTGGTGAAGGGTGTAACATCACCGCCCAGCATCGCCACCTCCTTGACCAGACGCGAGGCAATCGCCTGATGCCGCGGATCGGCCATCAGGAACACGGTCTCAACCTCGCTTTCGAGGCGCTGGTTCATACCCACCATCTGGAATTCGTATTCGAAGTCGGAGACCGCGCGCAAGCCGCGCACCACCATCTGGGCGCCGACGCTCTCGGCGAACTTCATCAGCAACCCCTTGAAGGCGAGCACCTCGATGGCGGCGCGCCCGCCGCCCGCCAGCGGCTGGGTCTCCTGCCGGATCATGTCGACACG
>JBJKRM010000493.1:0-3808 GCA_046704685.1 Rhizomicrobium sp. | reverse complement strand
GTTGTAGTGGCTTCCGGGTTTCGAGATTTCGATCGCGAACATTGTGCAGCCTTGCGCCCCAGCCGGTCCCTGGCGAAACTACCAGCGTGGCGGAGGAATCGAAACAATGGCCATTGATCCGGAAGAGTTGCTGCCGCGCAAGAAGGCTCCCGAGATCGTTCTCGGCGAAGACCTTTCGGCGATGTCGGAATTCGAGCTCACCGCGCGGATCACCGCGCTGGATGCGGAAATTGCGCGCTGCCGCGAGGCGATCGGCGCACGCAAGCATACCAAGTCGGCTGCCGATTCATTCTTCAAGCGATGACGCGGCGTGATCCTTAACGCCATCCTCATCATTAATATCAACAAGGCGAGCGTTGCCATTCAGCAACCGGCTATAGTGTTAACTCGATGAATGGCATTCTTGCATCTTGCAAGGGCCCGGTGAGTTGATAGCTTCACCCTGACAGCAGCGGGGCGGTAGAATCATGAACAACCTCGAAGACGAGACACTGCGCGACTTGACGCTTCAATCCTTCACGGGTTCGGCGTTGTTTCAGCGCACCTTCGACGAGGGCTTGTCGCTGGTGGAAGAGACGGCGCGCTATCTCGATGGACCGGGGCGTGAGGAGCGGCGCCATCTGCCGCGCAAGACCGCCATGCTCTATGCCGGCGAAAGCATGCGCGTCACCACGCGTCTGATGCAGGCTGCCAGCTGGCTTCTGGTGCAGCGCGCCGTGCATGAAGGCGACATGAAGGTCGAGGATGCGCAGAGCGATCGCTATCGCCTGGGCTCGAAGGAGATCTGTTTCGGCGGCGGACCGGAGGAGGGCATCGAGGCGCTGCCCACCACGCTGCAATCGCTGTTGTCGCGCAGTGACAATCTCTATCGCCGCATTGCCCGTCTGGATGACGTGTTGTTCGGACAAGGCGAAGCGCCGGCTGGGGCGCGCGGCACGCTGGCCATGCTGGAACAGGCCTTCGGTCAGCCGCAGTAAAGAAGCGGATGGCGCACCTCAGCATGACGCGCACCTGAGCTTCCCGCTCGATGATGTACCCAAAACGAAAAAGGGGCCTTACGGCCCCTGTTCGCTATCCCCTGTTCGCCCGTCTCACGACTTCACGAAATTCCCGAACTTCTTGTTGAAGCGGGTCAGACGGCCGCCGCGGTCGATCAGCTGCTGCTGGCCGCCGGTCCAGGCCGGATGGGTGGTGGGGTCGATGTCCAGCGTCAGCTTCTGGTCGGGCGTGCCCCAGGTCGTGCGCGTGCGGTAGGTGCTACCGTTGTTCAGCTGCACGTTGACGAAGTGATAGTTGGGGTGGATGCCCTTTTTCATGGCTTTCGGCCCTTTTCCGAGAAGAGGCGGGGCTTATAGGGGATAGGGGGCGGGGGCGCAAGGCGGCCCGCCCTGTTTAACCTGCGGCGGTGGCACCTATATTAGGTATCACAGTCCCGGGGACCCCCTGCATGGCGCAATCGGGCGCGGAATACGCCGAACACCTGCAATATGTCGCACAGGGCCGGAAAAAAATCCGGTCTTTGAAGCCCTTATGGGCCCTGGCCCCCTTCGTGCGGCCCTATCTCGGCACCGCCCTGGCCGCCCTCCTGGCGATGGCGCTGGCCGCCGCCGCGACCCTCATCCTGCCCATGATGCTGCGCGCCCTGATCGACAAGGGCTTCAGCGCTGCCCAGATCGAGGCCATCTCGCATTATTCCCTGCTTTTCCTTGTGGTGGCGGCGGTGATGGGGGTGGCCTCTGCCACCCGCTATTACTTCGTCACTTGGATCGGCGAGCGGGTCACCGCTGACATCCGCAAGGCGGTGTTCGATCATGTGCTGGCGTTGACGCCGGCCTTCTTCGAGATCACCCGCACCGGCGAGGTCCTGTCGCGGCTGACCGCCGACACCACCCTGGTGCAGACCGTGATCGGTTCGTCCGCCTCAGTGGCCATCCGCAACATCCTGATGTTCTGCGCCGGTCTGGTGTTGATGGCCATCACCAGCTGGAAGCTCACGGCTTTGGTGGTCGCCGGCGTCATCGTGGTGGTGGTGCCGCTGATCGTCTTCGGCCGCTGGGTGCGCCGGTTGAGCCGCCGCAGCCAGGACATGATCGCCGACACCAGCGCCCATGCCGCCGAGACCCTCAACGCCGTGAACACGGTGCAGGCCTTCACCCGCGAGGATCACGAGCGGCAGCGCTATGGCGCGGCGGTCGAGGAATCCTATCGCATCGCCATCATCCGCACCAAGGCACGCGCCGTGATGAGTGCGGTGGCCATCTTTGCGGTGCTGGGCAGCATCGTTGGCGTCGGCTGGGTTGGCGCCCAGTCGGTGGTGGCGCATACCATGACCGCCGGCCAACTCGTCCAGTTCATCTTTTATGCGTTGCTGCTGGCTGGCGGCGTCGGGGCAATCAGCGAGACCTGGGGCAATGTGCAGCGCGCCGCCGGCGCGTCCGAGCGTCTGGTTGAGCTCATCACCGCGCCACCCGCCATCACGGCGCCGGCGCATCCCAAGGTGTTGCCCAAGCCGGCCCGCGGCGCCGTGCGTTTCGAGAATGTCGAATTCCGTTATCCCTTGCGCCGCGACGTGGCCGCCTTGAACGGCTTTTCGTTCGCCGTCGATCCGGGCGAGGCGGTGGCTTTGGTCGGCCCTTCTGGGGCCGGTAAGTCGACGGTGTTCCAGCTGCTCTTGCGCTTTTACGCCATCGACAGCGGCGCCATCACCTTCGATGGCGTCGACATCGCTGATCTCGATCCGCACGATCTGCGCCGTGCCATTGCCATCGTGGCGCAGGATCCGGTGATCTTCTCCGGCACCATTGCGGACAACATCCGCTATGGCCGCCCCGATGCAGGCGATGGTGCGGTGCGTGCCGCCGCCGAGGCCGCTGCGGCGCTCGAATTCATCGACCGGCTGCCGGAAGGCCTCGATACCCGATTGGGCGAGCGCGGCATTACGCTGTCCGGCGGCCAGCGCCAGCGGCTCGCCATCGCCCGCGCCATGCTGCGCAATGCGCCGCTGCTGTTGCTCGATGAAGCCACCAGCGCGCTCGATGCCGAGAACGAGCGGCTGGTGCAGCAGGGCCTCGCCAATCTGATGGCGGGCCGCACCACGCTGGTGATCGCCCATCGTTTCGCCACCATCCAGAAGCTGAAGCGCATCGTGGTGATGGATGAGGGCCGGGTGGTGGGCGAAGGCAGCCATGCCGAGCTTGTGGCCCAAGGCGGTCTTTACGCGCGGCTGGCCGAGCTGCAATTTGCCAGTGCGGCCGGGCTTTTGAAGGCGGGATAAAGCAGGTTGTGGTCTGCCTTTCCAGCACAAGCTTGTCATCCCCGGCTGAGCCGAGCGTGAGCGAGGCGAGGAGAAGGGGGGGGCAGGTTGATCAGGCAAGATGATCTTGCCGATGCTTTGCACACGAAGGGCAGATCGCAGTAGATTGTCGAAATCGACTTGCTCGAAAGACCTGGGTCCCCTTCCCCTTGCGTCCTTCGCTTCGCTCAGACCGCTCGGCCGGGGATGACATGGTTTTTTGTGTTGTGTCCGGCACCAACCGTCAGAGATGAGACACTGATGCACCGCAGACCTTGGTTTCGCATCGCCGTGACCGTGACCGGGATGCTGGTCGTGCTCCTTCTCGCTGCCAGCTGGCGTTTTATGCAATCGCGCGGCGTCTTCACCACGGTCACGCCGAAACAGCCGGGCCAATGCCGCCTGATCGCCAAGCTGGCCGGGATTTCCGACCTCGCCGTCGATCCAGCGAGCGGCAGCGTCTATGTGGCGTCGCGCTCCGCCGGGCTTTTCCGCTTTTCCGCGGGCGCCTTGACC
>JBJKRM010000492.1:0-4361 GCA_046704685.1 Rhizomicrobium sp. | reverse complement strand
CTGCTCGCTTCATGTCGTGGAGTGCCTGAAAAGCGGCGCCGCGCAGTCGGACGGCGTGATCCATCTTGCGTTCAACAATGATTTTTCGAAGTTCGCCGAGAACGGCGCCGACGAGCAGCGCGCCATCGCGGCGATCGGTGCCGTGCTGGAAGGTTCCGACCGGCCGCTGGTCGTCACCTCGGGTATCGCGCTGCTGTCACCGGGCCGTCTTGCCACGGAACAGAGCGCGCGCCGTGCCGACACCGGTTCTTTTCCCCGCAATCCGGAAGCCGCGGTTGCCGCCCTGAGAGAGCGCGGCGTGCATGCGACAGCGGTGCGGCTGCCACCGTCGGTGCATGGACATGGCGACCATGGCTTTGTGCCGCGTGTCATCAACTTTGCCCGCGAGAAAGGCGTCTCGCCCTATGTCGGTAGCGGTCTCAATCGCTGGCCGGCCGTGCACCGGCGCGATGCAGCCCGCGTCTTTCGTCTGGCGCTCGAGCACGGTGCGGAAGGCGGCCCGTTCCATGCGGTCGCCGACGAAGGCGTACCGTTCCGAGAGATCGCCCAAGTGATCGGCCGGCGCCTGAATGTTCCGGCCGTCTCGCAGACGGCGGAAGAAGCGGCGGCGCATTTCGGCTGGTTCACCCAGTTCGCGGCGATCGATTGCCCGGCCTCAAGTGAGCATACGCAGGCACTGGTCGGCTGGAAGCCGGAGCAGCCCGGCCTCGTCGCCGACCTCGATCATCCATCGTATTTCCAACTGTAGAAAGGACATCCAACATGCGTGTGTTTGTGACCGGCGCCACGGGCAATATCGGCTCGCGAGTCGTCCAGGAATTGATCGCGGCCGACCATCAGGTGATCGGCCTCTATCGCTCGGAAGAAAAAGTGGCGGCGTTGGTCGCCGCCGGTGCGGAGCCTTATCGCGGCTCGATTGCCGAGCCCGACAGCCTCAAAGACGCCGCCGCCCGTTCGGACGGCGTCATCCATCTCGCCTTCAACCACGACTTCTCGCGCTTCGCGCAGAACTGCGAGGACGACCGCCGCGTGATCGCCACGCTCGGTGCGGTTCTCGCCGGGTCGGACCGGCCGCTGATCGTGACCTCCGGCACCGGCATCGCCAACACCGTGCCCGGCGAGCCGGCCCGGGAGGACAATGCGACCGTCGGTTCCGACGTGCATCCGCGCGCCGCCTCGGAGGAGGCGGCGGCTTTGGTGGCGGCGGATGGCGTCAATGTCTCGGTGGTGCGGCTGCCGCAGGTCCACGATCCGGTCACGCAAGGTCTCATCACCCCGGCGATCGCGATGTATCGCGAAAAAGGCGTCTGCGCCTATCTCGGCGACGGGCGCAATCGCTGGCCGGCAGCGCATGTCCTCGACGTCGCCCACCTCTACAAGCTGGCAATCGAGAAGGCCGAGCCGAACGCCAAGTATCACGCGGTCGCCGAGGAAGGCGTGGCGATGCGCGACATCGCCGAAGCCATCGGCCGGCGGCTCCAGTTGCCGGTCAAATCGATCGCTCCGGAAGAAGCCCAAGGCTTTTTCGGCTGGCTCGCCATGTTCGCCGGCTACGACATGCCCGCCTCCAGCGCCCAGACGCGCCAGAGACTGGGATGGCAGCCGGCCGGGCCAAGCTTGATTGCCGACCTCGAACAACTGCAAATCGCCGAGTGCTGAACGGCGCCGGTCGCAGGTTGGAAAGGGCGGCGGCGGCATCGTTCGGTACAAACGCGCGCCGACTGCCGCCGTCTCCCGCGTTCCCTGCCTCTCGGCCTTTATCCGGCGCGTCCCTCGCACGGCTGCAGCGGCGCATGCTACAAGCCGATGCCCGTTGTATCGTAACACGGGCAGTCCCCGATGTGCCGAGAGATCGTATGACAACGCGCCCGCGCCGCACGGCCTCTGAAGCCTCTTTCGATTGGACACGGCCGTCCATCATCCTGGCCGTGGTGACGTTTGGTGTTCACCTGATTGCCAATGGCCATTACGGCATCTTCCGGGACGAGCTCTATTTCATCGTCTGCGGGCGGCATCCGGCCTGGGGCTATGTCGATCAGCCGCCGCTGGTGCCGTTGCTGGCCGCCGGCTCCTACGCGATCAGCGGTGGCTCGCTTCTGTTGTTCCGGCTGCTGCCGGCGCTGGTGATGGCGGCGACCGTCGCCTTGACGGCGGAGTTTGCCCGCCGCATCGGCGGCGGGCGGTTCGCGCAATGGCTGGCGGGGCTGTGTGTCCTGTTCGCGCCGGTCCTGCTGATTCAGGGTGTGCTGTTCGGCACAGATATATTCCAGGCGCTGACCTGGCTGGGGCTTGCCTGGGTCCTGGTGCGGCTGGAGCAGACGGGCGACGAGCGCTGGTGGCTCGCCTTCGGCCTGATCACCGGCTTTAGCCTCGAGACGAAGTACGCGATCGCGTTCTTTCTGGTGGCGCTGGCGGTCGGGCTGCTCGCCACGCCGCAGCGCAAGTCGCTGCTGCGGCCCTGGGTCTGGCTGGGCGCGCTGGTCGCCGCGCTGATCGTGCTGCCCAACGTGCTGTGGCAGCAGGGCCATGGCTGGCCGTTCCTCGAACTCGGAAAGGCCGGTGTGGACGGCAAGAATGCGGTCCTGTCGCCGCTGGCCTATTTCGAACAGCAGTTTCTGCTCGCCGGTCCGTTCGGCATGGTTGTGGCGCTGTGCGGGCTGTGGGCCGGCGCTGTCCGGCCCAGACTGATGACGGCGCGCGCCGTCGCCATCGCCTGGCTGGTCCTCCTCGTGATCTTCGATGCGGTGCACGGCAAGGCCTATTATCTGACGCCGGTTTATCCGGCGCTGCTGGCCTTCGGGGCGCAGCGGATCGAGCAATGGCTCGGCAAGGCTGTGGCGCGCGGCGCCGTGCTGACGGGCGCCATCGCGGTGGGAGTCCTGCTGGCGCCGCTCCCCTTGCCGATCCTTCCCCTCGACACCTTCATCCGCTACGAGCAGACGATCGGCATCAAGCCCTCCTCCGGCGAGCGGCTGAAGACCACCGCGCTGCCGCAATACTACGCCGATATGTTCGGCTGGCGGGACATGGCCGCCAAGATCGCGAAGGTCTATTGGTCTTTGCCGCCCAAGGACCGGGCGCGTGCGGTGTTCTTCGGCAACAACTACGGCGAGGCCGCGGCCATCGACGTGTTCGGCCGCCGCCTTGGTCTGCCGCCGGCCATCAGCGGTCACAACAATTACTACCTCTGGGGGCCGCGCGGCCATGACGGCAGCGTGATCATCATCATTGGCGGCAGCCCCCGGCATTATGCGAAGCTGTTCCGCTCCTACCGGGTCGCCGGTTGGATCGATTCCCCCTACGCGATGCCCTACGAAACCGACCAGCCGATCTATGTGTTGCGCGGCATGAAGGTGCCGCTGGAGAAGTACTGGCCGCAGGTCAAGCATTTCGAGTGACCGGGCCTGCACGCAAGAGTTTGGGAAGTCGCCGGGGGGGCGAACAAAATGAGGTGCGGATGGCCCGGTGCCGGGGTAAAATACAACGGGTGGCCTCTGCGACACATTGCGACAGTTGGCTCCGGGCGCCACCATAGATTTGAACGGATTTTACGATACCGTCCTGCGTCTCGACCTCGTCAAGGACCCCTCCTGCGTGCTGCGCTCTTCGCCGAACATGACGTTGACGGCGGATGGGTGCGCGGTCGTCTGAGGTGCGTGCTCAACGAATGACCAAAGTGGCTGTTCATGGATAGTCTGCCAATTGTGGCCCGCCGTGAGGATTGTTCCTCAGGCCCCGAGCTACAGGGGCAATTGTCGCCATGGTTCGTCAACGCACTGGCCATTGCCGGCGCGGTTGTTCTTGTCTTCTACACCGCGGATTTCCTGCTGCCGCGCGTCTTGGAGACGATGAAACAGCACCACATATGGCGGGCGTTCATCTATCCCAGTGTGCTGTGGATGCTCATGGGAACGCTGCTTCTGGCCTTCCGGACGACGGTCTGGCTCTTCTACCGCCCGCGCCCGGCCGTGCCGCATGATGATGCGCCGGCCGTGACGGTTATCATCCCGGCCTTTAACGAAGGCCGGATGGTGCTGCGGTCCATTCAATCCGTTGTCGAAGCGCATTACCCGCGGGACCGGCTTGAGATCCTGGTGGTCGACGATGGCAGCTCGGACGATACCTGGACGCATATCTCAACCGCGGCAGCTCTTTACCCCGATCTTGTGACTCCACTCCGCCATGAAAAAAACCGGGGCAAGCGCGCCGCGCTTGCGTGGGGGTTCGAACGAGCTCGTGGTGAATTCATCGTCTCGATCGATTCCGACAGCGTGATCGACCGCGAGGCCTTGCTGGCGCTGGTCGCCCCATTCTCCGACTCGCGCGTGGGGGCGGTTGCCGGCAAGGTCCTGGTCTACAAC
>JBJKRM010000491.1:0-4469 GCA_046704685.1 Rhizomicrobium sp. | reverse complement strand
GAGGAAATCCGCTGGTCCGCAAAAGGTTCCTTTTCTGGCGGCGGTAAGGGCTTTCTGCCGGTTTGCAGCCATTCGGGCCGCGCTCGTCACCAAGATGGTGGCAGGTCGGCTTGGCCGAGAGCTTGGTGGTCAAAATGATTGTGCCTGGGGATAACCAGACCGGATGTCGACAGGTGCGCCGAACGCGAGCAGGTCGCGCGGAGGAGGCAGGTCCTCGTCCGGTTCGGCGTCGGCATGGAGCGGTATCCGCAAGCTGATACGGGTGCCACTGTTCGAGGTGCTCTCGATGGCATAGTGAGCACGCAATTGCTCGGCTAGGCTGCGCATGATGCGATCGGGCAGCGAGCCGTTTGCCGGAAGGGCGCTCACGGGCCCATCTTCGACAACCAGCGTGCAGAAGTGATCGCCGTGTTTCAATTCCAGGTGCGCCCGCCGCCGTCCTCTCGGCGTATGGGCCGCGGGCATGTCATGGGTCAATGCCTCGATGGCAAAGAGCACGATCGGCGTGGCTGTATCGGGAGGCATCCAGGCGTGACCGACCGAGAGGGTCAGTTCGTATGCTTGTGCGTTCTCGGATGCCAGCGCGCGGATTTGGTCGGCCAGACGCTCGAAAAGCGCCTGTATGTCGATCGTGGGGTTGGTGTCGGTTCTTTCGATGAGGCGCTGGATCAGCGTCAGTGCGTCCATCCGGGTTGCGATTTTCCGGAAGGCGCGTCTTGCCTTTGGATCGGTGATGTTCTGGGTGTTGATGAAGATCAGGCTGGAGACGATCTGCAGGTTGTTCTTCACACGATGATGAATTTCGCGCGTCAACGCCAGTTGATGCTCCAATGCTTGGCTGAGATTGTGGTCTCGCTCCCGTATCGCGGAGGCCATCCGTTTCATCTGCCGTCCCAACTGCTGGAACTCCTCGGGTGCGCCGCGCATCTCGGAGAGCGGCAGTTCGAAGCGGTTGCGCCCGAAAGCCTCGGCCACCCGTTTCAGATACAGTGTCCAGCGGACGACGAGCCATTCGGTGCCCAGCCAGATGGCCGCGCAGGTCGCCGCAACGATAAGCAGCATGAGGACGACATCGGCCAGCAGATAGCCGCGGAACGTGCCAAGCAGGTGCGGTGCCGGGATGCCGAAAGCAACGTATTTGTCGGATACCCCTATCGGTTCTGCCACCCATCTCCAGCGCTGGCCGGCACGTGTGTCGACCGAGAAGACATGCCGTCTCGCCGTTTTGGCGCGGCTGGCCACGATGCGGGACAGATCATCAACCGCCGGACGGTTTGACGCCAGCACGTGGCCGCTCGAATCCACGATCATCGATAAGGCGCCGGCCGGCAGCTTGGTCACCTGTGGCGCGGTTTCGAGCCAGTGAAGATCGACCGAAGCGCTGAGCGCTCCGGTGAACCTGCCGCTTTTGTCGCGGACGGGCAGGGCGACCGGCAGAACTTTTCGGTTCACCAATGAGCTTCTGAATTCGTTGCCGACGACAATGTTGTTGCCGTTTCGCACCTTCGGCCACCACGGCAGTTTGGCGTAGGAACGTTTCGGCGCGGTGGTGCCCATGCAGATGACGGTGCCGGTTGCGTCGACGCGCGTGAAATTGACGATCGGCATGGCGCCGACAAGAGCGTCCGACAGAGCCTGATGGCAATTGGCGTTGTTGGCGGTGAGGGCGGGGCGGCGCGCCAGGGAGCGCAGCAGCTGCTCCGTCCGGGCGAAGATGTTTTGTTCGCTATACGCCGCATAAAGGGCCGTCTGTACGAGGATGCGGTCGGTTTCGTGCCGATAGGCGCGGAAATTCAGGACGGCTTGTATGATGCTGGCCAGGGCCAGCGGGGCCAAGGCCAATCCTACGATCATCAGGAGCCGGGGACGGATTGAACGCGACGATGTCAACCGCCGTACTCCCGGCTACCGATCCCGTGGCTAGCGGGGAAGCTTCTCCGCGTTCGCTTCCCGGACCTTGCGGAACAGTGCATCGGTTAAATCATCGGTCTGCTCGTGACGATCGGGAAGCTGCCCCGCCGATCCTTCCACCAGCACCTGCAGCTGTTTGCGGGCCCGCGAGACGCGGCTTTTGATGGTGCCAACCGCGCAGCCACAGATTTGTGCGGCCTCGTCGTAGCTGAATTCGGAGGCGGTCAGGATGAGCGCCTCTTTCTGCTCCGATGGGAGCTGGCTGAAGGCCCGCATCAAATCCGTCAGATCCAGATGGGCATGTTGCTCCGCCTCGGCGCCTTCGCTGCTGTGCAGATAGGCGGCGCTGTAGTCGGCGGCAGTCTTGGCGCGCCGGTGGTTCGAATAGAACTCGTTGCGCAGGATGACGAACAGCCACGCTTTCAGATTGGTGCCGAGCTGGAACTTGTCGCGGGCCTGCCATGCCTTGGCCAGGGTCTCCTGCGCCAGGTCGTCGGCAAGATCGCGCTGGCCGCAGAGCGATCGCGCGAAGGCGCGCAGCACGGGGATCATCTCAACCAAGCCGTCCCGGAAGGAGCGTGGATCGGCCGGCATCGGCGTTTTGGGGCGTTCCATGGGACGGCTCATTGGTGGCGCTCGCCTTGGTCCATTTTCCGCAGAAGATCCATGAACTCGTCAGGGATCGGTTCGGCGGCAACTGTATCGAAGAACTTGCGCAGTCCGTTCGTGATCGCCTTCTGATGCGCCTTGTATTTGCGTGCGTCCGCCTTCAAGTCGGTCTCCGCCAAATTAGCGGCCGGAGGTAGAGTCTGCTCCGGTGTGCCGATTCTGCGTTGTTGCTGTTTGTTGTCCATCAATGCCCTCTGACCGCAGGTTGGAAGTTAGGTTGACGCAACGGACGGCCGAAGTGGGGTTGGCGCTTTCGGCGGATCATTGCTAGACGCCACAATAACCGCCACCGCGCTTTTTTGTTCCTGGTCCGGAACAGAGTTTTTTGTCACGACTTTAGATGATGCGGGGAAGATTGGCGCCACCAATCGGGAAGGGACCCTCACATGACCATGACCGAGACTTTGGGACCGCATTTGCCGTACCTTCGCCGCTATGCGAGGGCGCTGACAGGATCACAACCTGCCGGTGATGCTTACGTAAGGGTACTTTTGGAGGCCCTTCTGGACGGCAATATGAAGCTGGTGGAGGGCTTGCCCCCCCGTGTTGCTCTTTATCGGTTGTTTCACGAGTTGTGGACGTCGAACATGCAGATCACGACAAGCGAAGGTTTCAACCAGGATTCGAGCGTCGAGCAGCGCCTGCTGGCGCTGCAGCCGGACAACCGCGAAGCGTTGTTGCTCACGGCCGTCGAGGACTTCTCCGTCCCCGAGGCGGCGATCATCCTCAACTGCTCCGAAGACGATGTTCAGGACGCCATTGCCGCAGCGCTCCATTCGATCGATCAGGATCTGCAGTCCCGCGTACTGATCATCGAAGACGAGGCAATCATTGCGCTTGATCTCGAAAACCTTGTCAATGAATTGGGTCACCGGGTGGTTGGGATTGCCGCAACCCGGGACGACGCCGTGCGCATGGCGGCCCAGAGAAAGCCCGAGTTGATCCTGACGGACATCAAGCTGGCCGACGGAAGCTCTGGCGTCGATGCTGCGATGGCGATTGTCAAGAATCTTGACGTGCCGGTCGTGTTCATCACGGCTTATCCGGAGTTTCTGCTCACCGGTCAGCGCCCGGAGCCGATCTATCTCGTCACCAAGCCGTTCTCGCGCGACACCGTGCGGGCGACGATCGGTCAGGCGCTGTTCTTCCACCGGCCGCGCTTGGCCGCCTAGCAGCCGGGATATAGCTGGGCCAGCGCCGCGGTCACGCCGTTGGTCCAGCCGAAGCCGTCCTGCAGTGGGTATTCGCCGCCGCTGCCAAGCTCCAGGTGAACGACGTCGTACTTTTCTACGAGCTTGCCGGTTTTCTTGTAGCTGCCCCTGACATTGGCCAGCCAGCGGCAGGCCACGGTGCGCGCCGCGCCGTCGTCGCCGTATTTGCGCATCCCCATCACAGCGATCCATTGCAGCGGCGCCCAGCCGTTTGGCGCATCCCATTGCTGACCGGTGACGACGGTGGTGGTGACCAGACCGCCCTTCTTGACCAGAGTGGCCGAACCTTCCTGCTCGGTCCTTCTCGCCTGGTTGGCACTCGCCAGGCCGAAGAACAGGGGATAATAGATGGCGGCGCTGTCGTGTCCGAGACGCTTGCCGTCGGTCCAGCGGTAATCGTCGAACACGTGGCCGTTCCACAGATATTTGTTCATCGCCGCGCGGCGGGCCTCCGCCTTGCGTGCGAAGTTCTGGGCGCAGCGGTGATCCTTTCTGTACCGGCAGCCTTGCTCGATGGCGCGCTCGAGCCCGTAGAGGATGCTGTTGAGATCGACCGGGACGATGGCTGTGGTCTCGATGGTTTTCAGGCTCTTGCCGTCGGCGAACCAGCGGGAGCTGAAATCCCAGCCGCTTTCCGCGGCCGCCCGCACATTGCGATAGAAGGCCGCCGGATTTTTC
>JBJKRM010000490.1:0-2576 GCA_046704685.1 Rhizomicrobium sp. | reverse complement strand
CCTGCCACGCTGCTGGATAGGCCGCAGCGCCCGCCTGCGCCGGGTTGTGCTTGACCGTGACGTTCACATCCCCGAGGGGCTGGTGGTCGGCGAAGATCCCAAGCTCGACGCCCAGCGCTTCCGCCGCACGGAAAACGGCATCTGCCTCATCACCCAGCCGATGATCGACCGACTGGCATGAGCATACGGGTCCTTTCCGTCGTGTCGGAAGCCTATCCGCTGGTGAAAACCGGCGGGTTGGCCGACGTGGCGGGGGCCTTGCCGGCAGCGCTCAGCGCTTATGATGTGCAGATGACAACGCTGCTGCCGGGATACCGGCCGGTGATGAAAGCACTGCAAAACAGCCACGTTCTGCATCACTACAAAGACCTGCTTGGCACCGAGGCCAAATTGATCGCCGGCACGGCCGGCGGACTGGTGGTCATCGTCCTGGACGCGCCGGAACTCTATGCGCGGGACGGCGGTCCCTATTGCGATTCCTACGGCAAGGACTGGACGGACAACTGGCTGCGCTTCGCGGCGCTGGGACGCGCCGCGGCGGACCTCGCCGAAGGAACGCATGTCGATCCGGTGTTCGATCTGGTGCATGCGCACGATTGGCAGGGGGCAATGGCCCCGGCCTATCTGCGCTACGACGGTTCGTCGGTACCGAGCGTCATCACGGTGCATAACATCGCCTTTCCGGGCTGGTTTCCGCCAGAGTCGTTCAGCGCCCTCAAGCTGCCGCAGCAGGCCTACTCGGTTGAAGGCGTGGAGTATTACGGCGGTGTCGGTTTCCTGAAAGCGGGCTTGCATGCGGCGGACGCCATCACCACCGTCAGCCCCACCTATGCCGAAGAAATCCGCATGCCCGAGTTCGGGATGGGCATGGAAGGCCTGATTGCGGCTCGGCAGAACCGGGTGGTCGGCATCGTCAACGGCATCGACTCGACGGTGTGGAACCCGGCGACCGACGGCAACCTGGCGCAGCAGTATGATGTGCGCGCGCTGCATCTGCGGCGGCAGAACCGGCGCACCGTGGAAAAGACCTTTCATCTCGCCGAAGGCTACGGGCCGCTGTTTTGCGTCGTCTCGAGGCTGACCACCCAAAAGGGTATGGACGTGCTCGCCGAGGTGCTCGACGAGATGGTCGCGATGGGCGGACGGCTCGCCCTGCTGGGTTCCGGCGATAGCAAAATCGAGACCCAATTCATCGCGGCATCGAACAAGCATCGCGGCAAGATCGGCGTCACGATCGGCTATGACGAGGCCTTGTCGCATTTGTTGCAGGGCGGCGCGGACGCCATCCTCATCCCCTCTCGTTTCGAACCCTGCGGACTGACACAACTCTACGGCCTGCGTTACGGCTGCGTCCCGGTGGCCGCCCGGACCGGGGGACTGGCCGATACCATCATCGATGCCAATGAGGCGGCCATCGCATCAGGCGTCGCCACAGGATTCTTGTTCGACGGCGTCACGCCGCAAAGCCTGACTTGGGCGATGAAGCGGGCCGTCACACGCTTTGTGGACCGCAAGGCCTGGAAATCGATCCAGGAGCAAGGCATGCGGGCCGATTTCTCCTGGAGGCATAGCGGGCGGCAATATGCCGATCTTTACAGACGCTTTGTGAAGGTACCGACCCCCGCCAGCGTGAAGACCCTCGAACTGCGATAGGCTGCTGGCAAATCCGCGAAGTTTTCGCCCGTTTCGGACAGACTCCGGGCTTCGACCAATTTACAGTTTTTCAAAACGGCGCAGAACGGCGGCGTTTTCGGACCGGGCTTGCCGGACCGCAGCGCTTTGCCTGCACCTGTGGTGATATAAGAGAAATGGGGTTTCCTCCGTCCAATTCAAGGGGTGCGGCAATTTGGAAAAAAGCCAATGCAATCAGCATCGTTCTTGCGCAGGCCTGCGAACGCGTTTCACTACGGGCGGGCGCTGAAGATTAAATTTGCGGTCCCACCGATGCCTGCAACACAGCATGTTGGGGCCGTTTGACGTTTCAAGTCCCACCGGCAGTCGCACTCGTTCATAAGACCGCTCCTTCCGAATTTGCGCAGCCGGACACTCCCCTCAAGGAAGAACGGAGAACCCGGCCTTGCGGAACAACGCAGCGGCCTGCGGCTGTCTCAGATACGAGAGGAACCCTTTTGCAGCAGGCTTGGCCCCCTTGGTCAGCGCGGCGGGATAGACAATCGGCGGGTGCGTATCGGCCGGGAAGACTCCGACAATCCTGACGAGTGGCTCGGCAAAGGCGTCTGTCCGATAGACGATGCCCAGCGGCGTTTCCCCCCGCGCCACATAGGCGAGCGCGATGCGGACATTCTCCGCCGGCGCAAGCTTGGAAGAGACGGAACCCCAGACGCCGAGCGCCGTGAGTGCCGCCTTGCCGTACAGGCCGGCCGGCACCGAATTGGGATCAGCGATCGCCAGACGGCCGTTTGCGAGCGCCTTCGCCAGAGGGAAACCTGGAGCGATCTTGAGGGCAATCTTCGACGAAGAAGGCGCGATCAGAACCAGACGGTTGCCCAGAAGATTGGTACGGGTGGCGTGCCGTATCAGCCCCTTGTGATCGAGATAATCCATCCAATGAATGT
>JBJKRM010000489.1:0-4124 GCA_046704685.1 Rhizomicrobium sp. | reverse complement strand
ATCCTACAATCTTTGATCCTCGCACCGCACGCAGTAAAAGCGGCTGCCACTCGCTCGTGCGCAGAAGCGTTCCAATCCACGTCCAAGACAAAAAGAAAGAGTGCGCGCCTGAGCGGTCGAACGTCCGCCAAAGGGGCTCCAAGACGTCCCTGGTGGGCAAAGGCTCGACCAGAAAGACCGTGGAGCCAGCCATCGAATTGCGCTTCGCGTCCCTCAGCAGCACTCCATAATTCCCTAGCGGCACCATTTAATGGCCAGCTCCTTTTGAGGAGCGGGCAACCATGGTCGCTTACCACCGTCACGCTAACAAATTACAAGAATACCTCCAGCCTTTGTGGTCAAGCCGCCCCTGCCTGGCATCCGCATAGGCTACCTCGGCCAGCTTCACACGATCGAGGATGCCGTCGACGTCAACAGATCGTCGAGCCCCAGGCGCGAACAGGCTTCAGCCAGATCAAAATGTCGCACCAATTCTTCCGACATATTGCGCCGGACGTCGGATCCGTTGGGTTCGCGTCGGCCCACATAATCCGCCTTTCCAATCTTAGTAAAATGACCTTCCTCGAATTCCCGGCCATCGAGCAGTTCACAATCACCACCGGCATATCTGTGCCAGTACCAGATGCCCGCGCCATGATCCCAGTAGTACCATCGCCGGATAAGCGCTCCATGTTTCCTGTTGGGATGCGCCCAGTAGGCCATCCACCAACCACACCCCTTCTCAAACTGGTCACGGCTTGCTGCCCGTGTCGTGCAACCAACCAACTCCCAGTAGCGCTGCCACCATGGCAGGTAGCGACGTCGCCGCCCAGGGTCGACCTGGCAGACCGCCGTGACGCCATCTGCGAGTTGCTCGAATACATCGGCGAGGTGCGCCAGCTTTTCGCGACGGATGAGCAAATCTGAATGCCAGAATGCCAGCCGATCACAGAACTGGAAGGCGAGTTCCAAGGGAAAATGGGGGTAGAGCAGCGGCAACCCGAGCTCCGCGTTGAAATCCAACACCACTGCACTACGAACCGTGTATTTCGGCGGGCCAACGCGCGGGTCGAAGCCGACGACGGGCGTCCATCCCGCTTCTTGCACCAGCTTCTGTTGCACCAGACACCAGTCGTTGTCGACGTTCCAGCACAGCCACGGCCGTTCGATATGCCCCAGCAGCTTTCCCCAGCCTCGCGCGATCTCAAGCAACGCATCAAGCTCAAGGTCGAGCGCGCGGAAAGCAGCCCAAACACCCTGCCCGACCTGCTCGAGTTCGATCTCATAATCCCGGAATCGCGCAAAGCGCGGATGCACGATCCGGCCGGGCAATATCAACGACATCTAAACGGGTCCTGGAAACAGTGATGGCGTCCAACCCCGGAGCCGATAATAAACGAGACCGATCCACTCGTGCATGGCCCAGTTTGCATTGCGCAACCCACCCGTCAGACCAGGCAGCCAACCACCGCCATCCCGCGCCCCCCGAAAGTCCGTCGGAACCGGAACAACCGACCACCCAACCTCGCGAAAACAGCCGACCGCACGCGGCAGATCGGCGGCTGTCGTGATCAGAAGCCATGTCTGGCCTCGGCGCGGCCTTACCAAACGACGCGAATAGAGGGCGTTCTCGCGGGTGTTGCGACTCTTGCTTTCGTACACGATGCCGCGGGACCTCAACCCCATTTCGTCAAAGAAACGGCGGGCGAACACCGCCTCGGCCGGCTTGGCATGGAGTGGATCGGCATTGCCGCCGGTAAAAACCAGCCGCGCCTTTGGATAGCGACGCGCCAACGCCACAAAGGTTGTCATGCGTTGGGCTGCCTCGTTCAGCACGGGGCGCTTCCAATCGATGCTCGTGTCGACGCGGATGGCACCACCCAACACAATGATTCCGTCTACGTGCCGAGGCATCGGATTGGGCGTCGGAAAGCGGGTTTCAAGTGGGCGGATCATCCAGCTGCCAAGCGGCAACACAGCGAACGCCACAAGCCCTCCTATGCCGATGAAAAGCAGGCGCCTGGTCCACCGTGAACGAGAGCGTCCCAGCGTAAGCATCAGCCCAGTCGCCGAAATCAACAGCAACGCCGTGCTGGGCGAAGTAATGATGTCGAACAGCTTTGAGAGCATGTACAGCATTGCTGCGCGCTTTACCTGCGACGGTTATGTAGAATATGGATTGTGATGGGGCGTCAAGCTGGAGAACGTTGCGTGAATTCCCGTTTTGGCTGGTCCATGGTAATTTTCAAGTTCACAGTCGGCGCGTGCGCCGCAACCCTTAACGTCGGCCCGAACGCTCCGTACAAGCTGCCAAGCGACGCGATCGCAGCGGCCGCGCCGGGAGATACCATCCTCATTGCACCTGGTACCTACACTGACTGCGCTGCGTGGCGGAAGAATAACCTTACCATCGTCGGAAAGGGTGATGGTGTCGTCGTAAAGCAGCAGATATGCCAGGGCACCGGCATCTTCGTGGTCAATGCCGACACAGCGACGGTCCGCAACATCACCTTTACAGGAGCCGATATAGCCGAAGGCAACGGTTCGGGCATCCGCGCCAATGGCCTTGACTTAACCGTCGATCGTTGCAGCTTTCTCGACAACCAGGACGGCATACTGAGCGCCAACAGGCCCAAGGCCCGCCTTTTTGTCCGCAACAGCACGTTCGAACGGAACGGCGCGTGCCTGCCGAACAAGGGGTGCGCCCACGGCATCTATGCGGGACACATTGCGCTCCTGCGGGTGGAGCATTCGAAGTTCTTCGACAACAAAATCGGTCACCATATCAAATCACGTGCCACACGCACCGAGATCGTCGACGACACGATCGAGGACGGACCGGATGGCACCTCCAGCTATCTGGTGGACCTGCCGAACGGCGGATCGCTGCTGATGACCGGAAATACCCTGGAAAAAGGACCAAACACGCAGAATTCGACGGCCGCCATCACCATCGGCGAAGAAGGCGGTCACCGTCCGCCCGGCAAGATCATCATCTCAGGCAACACCTTTCGCAATGACGGACTGCGCACGATCTTTGTGCGGAACATGACAAAATCGGTCGTCGAGATGAGCAACAATGTCGTGACAGGACCGGTCGTTAAGCTCACAGGGAGAGGAAAAACGGATTAGCGTCGCAGCGCGTCCTCTCTGGTCCAGCGGCGTTTCCCCTTCGGCTTTACGTCATCGGTGCCGGGCACCTTCATCGCCAGAAGTCCTCTAGTCGGCTCGTTTTCGGGAACGCGATCGTTCCTGCGAAACCAATCGAGCACGACGAAAATCGCAATGATCGAAGCCAGAAAGAAGATGCCGCCAATCATGGTCCTATCCGTTTTGGCAATGATGCCCTGTTCCTGTGCGACTTCAACCGTCAAATAGCGACTTATAGTCCGCAAACATGCGTTCCTGGTCGAAAGTCTCGCGCGCCACCTCGCGGTTGACAACACCAATCGCTGCCGCTGCGTCAGGGTCAGACAATAACGCAAGGATTGCTTCGGCCAGCGCTGCCGCATCAAGGCGTGTCACGTAGGGCCGGTTGGGCGGCGACACCATATGAGACACGTCCCCGACATCCGTGGAAGCAACCGGAAGACCAGCAGCCATGGCCTCAAGCACGGCGGTCGGCATCTGTTCGGTATCGGACGACAGCGCCAGCACCGACAATGTCGCGTAGACGCGTTCGGTGTCCGCGATATGGCCCAAGAAACGTACATCCGTAGCAAGCCCCAACGTCTCAGCCTGCTTCTCGAGGGCGGGACGTTCTGGTCCATCTCCAGCGATCAACAAACGGCAAGGCATGCGCGCGCGCACGATTTGGAACGCATCCAGAAGCCGCATCAGGTTCTTTTCCGGCCGAAGGGCGGCCACGGTACCGATAATGGGTCCCTCACCTTCCCAGACGATCGGCTTAATGTCCGTGGCTCCGAAGCGTGCGCAATCGACACCGTTCGGCACGTAGCGCAGAATCTTGGGGCTCAGTTTCCACACCTCCGAAGCCAGCCGGTAAAGTGCCCGCGAAGGCAACACAACTGTGCTACGGGAAAGAACATAGTGCCGTGTCATGACTCGCCGCGGCAACTGGCCGCCGGCCTCCTCCGGGCCGAAGCCATCCTCAGTATGCACATGGCGAGCGAACCCGGGCCAAT
>JBJKRM010000488.1:0-3864 GCA_046704685.1 Rhizomicrobium sp. | reverse complement strand
GCGCCATACAGCTTGTCGAGCGCGTTGTGGCGGCCGACATCCTCGCGCAGGGCGACGAGGCCGGCGTCGGACTGCCAGAAGCCGGCGCCGTGCACGGCGCGGGTCTCGTGGTTGAGCTTCTGGTGCACCGCCATGGAGTCCAGGGCCTCGGCGATGTGGTCCGGCGTGACCGTCAAGGTACTGGCGACCGGCGGCGGCGGACGCATCGCCTGATCGAGGCTCTCGATGCCGCAGAGACCGCAGCCGCTGACACCGGCATGACGGCGGCGGCGTTCGATAAAGACATCACCGGCGCAGGAGGCGATGGTCAGGCGCAACTCGATGCCCTGGTCGTGCGGCACGATGTCCAGCGCTTCAATGTCATTGGGCGATTGGAGGATGCCTTCGGTGAGGCTGAAGCCGAGCGCGAAGTCTTCCAGGTCGGCCGGGGTCGCCATCATCACCGCCTGAGCCATGCGGTTGTAGGTGAAGGCGATGGCGGTCTCTTCGGGGATGGCGCGCTCGCCGCGCACCAGGATGCCATCGCGCCAGGAGAGGCGCGGGACGCGGAGGCAGGGGAATCGTTTGGCAGTCATAGCCGATCCCTTTCACCTCCCCCTTGTGGGGAGGTAAAAAGAGGGACATGCATCGGTACTCATTCCGCCGCCTCCGTTGCCACGCGGCGGGCGTGTTTGGACAGCTCGCCGTAGCGCTGCTGCCATTCGCTGGGGCCGTTGGACGGCATCACCTGCACGGCGGTCACCTTGTATTCCGGGCAGTTGGTGGCCCAGTCGGAATAATCCGTGGTGACGACGTTGGCCTGCGTGTTGGGGTGATGGAAGGTGGTGTAGACCACGCCGGGGGCGACGCGGTCGGTGATGCGGGCACGCAGCGACGTGGCGCCGGCGCGGCTGGTCAGGCTGACCCAGTCGCCGTCGCGGATGCCGCGCTGTTCGGCGTCGTGCGGGTGGATCTCCAGGCGGTCCTCGTCGTGCCAGACGACATTGTCGGTGCGCCTTGTCTGGGCGCCGACATTGTACTGGGTGAGGATGCGCCCGGTGGTCAGCAGCAGCGGGAAGCGCGGGCCGGTCTTCTCGTCGGTGGGGACATATTCGGTGATGACGAAATTGCCCTTGCCGCGGACGAAGCCGCCGACATGCATCACCGGCGAACCGTTGGGCGCGTGATCGTTGCACGGCCATTGCAGCGAGCCGAGAGCGTCGATTTTCTCGAACGTCACACCGGCGAAGGTCGGCGTGGTGGCGGCGATTTCGTCCATGATCTGAGACGGATGCGCGTAGTGCATCGCGTAGCCCATGGCATTGGCGAGACGCTGGGTGATCTCCCAGTCGGCGTAGCCGTTCTTCGGCGCGATCACCTGGCGCACCATGTTGATGCGGCGTTCGGCGTTGGTGAAGGTGCCGTCCTTCTCCAGGAAGGTGGAGCCCGGCAGGAAGACATGGGCGAAGTTGGCGGTCTCGTTGAGGAAGAGGTCCTGCACGATGACGCATTCCATCGCCATCAGCCCGGCCATGACATGCTTGCTGTCGGGATCGGACTGGGCGATGTCCTCACCTTGGATGTAGAGGCCCTTGAACGAGCCGTCGATTGCCGCATCCAGCATGTTGGGGATGCGCAGGCCCGGCTCCTTGTCGAGCGTCACGCCCCATAGGGCCTCGAAGCTCTGGCGCACCTCGTCCCGCGCCACATGGCGATAGCCGGGGAATTCGTGCGGGAAGGAGCCCATATCGCACGAGCCCTGCACGTTGTTCTGGCCGCGCATGGGATTCACCCCGACGCCGGGCCGGCCGATATTGCCGGTGGCCATGGCAAGATTGGCGATGCACATCACCGCCGTGGTGCCCTGGCTGTGCTCGGTGACGCCGAGGCCGTAATAGATGGCACCATTGCCGCCGGTGGCGTAGAGGCGCGCCGCGGCGCGGATGATGGCCGCCGGAACGCCGGAGATCTTCTCCACCTCTTCCGGGCTGTTACGCTGTTCGGAGACGAAGGCGGCCCAATCGGCAAAGGCATCGGCTTCGCAGCGTTCCTTGACGAAGGCCTCGTTCACCAGCCCTTCGGTGACGATGACATGCGCCAGCGACGTGAGCACGGCGACATTGGTGCCGGGCTTCAGCGCCAAATGGTGAACGGCCTCGATGTGTGGTGTCTTCACCAGATCGATGCGGCGCGGATCGACGACGATCAGCTTGGCGCCCTGGCGCAGACGCTGCTTGATGCGCGAGGCAAACACCGGATGGCCGTCGGTGGGATTGGCACCAATCACCACGATGACATCGGCATGTGCGATGGAATCGAAATCCTGGGTACCGGCGGAGGTGCCGAAGGTGGTACTCAGGCCGTAGCCGGTGGGCGAATGGCAGACGCGGGCGCAGGTGTCGACATTGTTGTTGCGGAAAGCCGCACGCACCAGCTTCTGCACCAGGAAGGTCTCTTCGTTGGTGCAGCGCGACGAGGTGATGCCACCGACGGCGCCACGACCGTACTTCTCCTGGATGCGCTTGAACTCGGACGCGGCATAGGCGATCGCCTCATCCCAGCTCACCTCGCGCCAGGGATCGGTTATCTTGGCGCGGATCATCGGCTTCAGGATGCGCTCGCGATGGGTGGCATAGCCCCAGGCGAAACGGCCCTTGACGCAGGAATGGCCGCGATTGGCCTTGCCGTCCTTGTACGGCACCATGCGCACCAGCTGGTCGCCGCGCATCTCGGCCTTGAAGGAACAACCGACGCCGCAATAGGCGCAGGTGGTGACCACCGAATGCTCCGGCTGGCCGTTGTCGATGATGGATTTCTCCATCAGCGTGGCGGTGGGACAGGCCTGGACGCAGGCGCCGCAGGAGACGCACTCAGACTCGAGGAAGGGCTGGTCCATGCTGGCGGCGACCTTGGAGGAAAAGCCGCGGCCTTCGATGCTCAGCGCGAAGGTGCCCTGCACCTCGTCGCAGGCGCGCACGCAGCGCGAACAGACGATGCATTTGGACGGATCGAAGGTGAAATAGGGATTGGATTCGTCCTTGGCGGCGTTCAGGTGGTTCTCGTCGTCGGTGCCGTAACGCACCTCGCGCAGGCCGACGGCGCCGGCCATGTCCTGCAGCTCGCAATCGCCATTGGCGGCGCAGGTCAGGCAATCGAGCGGATGATCGGAGATGTAGAGCTCCATCACGCCGCGGCGAACGCGTTGGAGCCGCTCGGTCTGGGTGGAAACCTGCATGCCTTCTGCCACCAGCGTGGTGCAGGACGACGGCAGGCCGGAGCGGCCCTTGATCTCGACCAGGCAGAGCCGGCAGGTGCCGAAGGCCTTTTCGGAATCGGTGGCGCAGAGTCGCGGGATGGCAATGCCGGCTTGCATCGCCGCGCGCATGATGGAGGTGCCTTCCGGCACGCTGACCACATGGCCGTCGATGGTGAGGGTAACCGTGTTGTCCGACGTCGAGGCCGGCGTGCCGTAATCGGTTTCCTGGACCAGAGCCATACTCACTCCGCTGCGATTTTCTTGGGGCTGCCGTGGAAATCCTCGGGAAAATGGCGGATAGCGCTCATCACCGGAAAGATTGTGAAGCCGCCCAGGGCGCAGAGCGATCCGCTTTTCATGGTGTTGCAGAGGTCTTCTATGAGGGTGAGATTCTCGGCCACCCGTTCACCCTGGATGATCTTCTCGATGGTCTCCTTGCCGCGCACCGATCCAATGCGGCAAGGCGTGCACTTGCCACAGGATTCGAAGGCGCAGAACTCCATGGCGAAGCGCGCCTGCTGCGCCATATCGACGGTGTCGTCGAACACCACAATGCCGCCATGGCCGATGAGGCCGTCGAGCGTGGAGAAGGCTTCATAATCGAACGGGGTATCGAACAGCGCGCGGGG
>JBJKRM010000487.1:0-4315 GCA_046704685.1 Rhizomicrobium sp. | reverse complement strand
CTGCGCCGCCGCGCAGGCCGCGATCACGATCAACACACCGGTCACCACATGACCGATCACCAGCGCGAACGGAACCGCCGTCAGCACAACCGCAAGCACGAAGCCGGTGATGTACTGCTTGTATGTCGGGCCGTGTCCGCCATGATCGCCGTGCGGCGAGTGCCCGACGATGACTTCGTTCGCGACGTTCATCAGTGCGCCACTCCCGAGAGGTAGACCAGGGAGAACACTCCCACCCAGACGATGTCGAGAAAGTGCCAGAACAGCATCATGCAGTTCAGCCGCGCGCGATTCGTCGCCGTCAGCCCCTTCTTCAGCACCGCCACCATCATCACCGCCATGAAGATCAGACCGCAGGTCACGTGCAGCCCGTGGGTGGCGACCAGCGTGAAGAAGCTCGAGAGGAACGCGCTGCGGTCGGCGCTGGCGCCGATCGCCACCATGTGCGCGAACTCATGCACCTCCATGCTGATGAAGCCCAGCCCCAGCACGAACGTGACCGCCAGCCACCGGAGCATGGCCTCTTTGCGGTCGGCGTTCATCGCCAACGTCGCCAGACCACAGGTGAAGCTGCTGCACAGGAGGAACAGCGTCTCCCCGAGGGTATACGGCAGATCGAACAGCTGAGCGGGTCCCGGCCCGCCCGCCGTGTGCGTGTGCAGCACCGCGAACGTAGCGAACAGGCCCGAGAACAGCAGGCAGTCGCTCATCAGGTAGATCCAGAATCCGAGCTGGATCGTCGATGCGACGTCATGGTGCGGCTCGACGTCGACGTCGACCGCATCACCGGTTTGACGCAGATCCCGCAGCGCATCGGCGGCGTGATCGGCATAGCCTCGCTTCAGCGCCAGGGAGCCATCTTGCATGGGGGCAGGACCATTGGACATGGTTTACACGCTCCTCGCTTCAACGCGTCCGTGCAGGTCTTCCGTCCGGCGCACCTCCTCTGCGCCGAGAAAGTAGTCCCGATCATCGTCAAAGGCATGGCGGATAAGCGTCGCCAGCACGCCCGCCATACACACGATCGCCAGCCACCAGATGTGCCAGATCATTCCAAACCCGAACACGAAGGCGAATCCGGCCGTGACGAAGCCGGTGGCCTTGTTGCGTGGCATGTGGATGGGCACGAAGGTCGAGTTCTTCAGCTCGACGCCGCGCTGTTTCATTTCCCAGAACGCGTCGCGATCGCGCACGACGGGAATGCGCGCAAAGTT
Organism: Rhizomicrobium sp.; assembly: GCA_046704685.1. GTDB lineage: Bacteria > Pseudomonadota > Alphaproteobacteria > Micropepsales > Micropepsaceae > Rhizomicrobium. Next base: position 3,101 of record JBJKRM010000487.1, on the reverse strand, counting down.
GTAATCCGGCGCCGGAGAGGGCACGGCCCACTCGAGCGTGCGCCCGTTCCACGGATCGCCGGTGAGATCGCGCGCCTGTTCGCGTTGGCGGATGCTCACGATGACCTGCAAGACCTGCAGAATGATGCCGGCAAAGATGATCATCGCACCGAACCACGCGATGACGAACAGCGGATGCCACGCCGCGACGTTGTAGTGATCCATGCGGCGCGTCGCGCCCATGAAGCCGAGCACGTACAGCGGCATGAAGGCGACGTAAAACCCGACGAGCCAGCACCAGAACGCCCAGCGGCCCAGCCGTTCATTGAGTTTGAACCCGAAGATCTTCGGCGCCCAGTACGACAGTCCGGCGAATATCCCGAAGACCACGCCACCGATAATCACGTTGTGGAAGTGTGCGATCAGAAACAGGCTGTTATGCAGCACGAAGTCGGCCGGCGGCTCCGCGAGCAGGACGCCGCTCATGCCGCCGATCGTGAAGGTAATGAGGAAACCGATCGTCCAGAGCATCGGCGTTTCCAGGCGAATCCGCCCGCGAAACATGGTCAGCATCCAGTTGAAGATCTTCACGCCCGTCGGTATCGCGATGATCATCGTCGTGGTGCCGAAGAACGCATTCACGGCGGCACTGTTGCCCATGGTGAAGAAGTGATGCAGCCACACCAGCAGCGACAGCAGGCCAATGGCCATCGTCGCGTACACCATGGATGTGTAGCCGAAAAGCTTCTTGCCGGAGAACGTCGGTACGATCTCCGAAAATACGCCGAACAGCGGCAAGATGAGGATGTACACCTCCGGGTGGCCCCAGATCCAGATGAGATTGACGTACATCATCGGATCGCCGCCGAGGGAGTTCGTGAAGAAATGCATGCCGAGATAGCGATCCATCGTCAGCATGCCCAGCGTGACTGCGAGGATCGGAAAGGCGGCCACCATCAGAACGTTGGCAACCATCGAGGACCAGACGAAAATCGGCAGGCGCGTCAGCTTCATGCCGGGGGCGCGCATCTTGAGTATGGTCGTGAGGAAATTGACGCCGGTCAGCGTCGTACCGACACCGGCGATCTGCAGCGCCCAGATCCAATAGTCCACCCCGACACCCGGACTGTAATGCAGCTCGGACAACGGCGGATAAGCCAGCCAGCCGGTGCGCGAGAAGTTGCCGACGGCGAGGGCAACGTTGACCAGCATGGCGCCGGCGGCCGTCAACCAGAAGCTGAGATTGTTCATCAGCGGGAAGGCGACGTCGCGCGCCCCGATCTGCAGCGGCAGGATGCAGTTCATCAGGCCGATGATGAACGGCATCGCCATGAAGAAGATCATGATTGTGCCGTGGGCGCTGAACACCTGATCGAAGTGCCCCGGCGGCAGATAGCCCATGTTGCTGCCGTAGGAAAGCGCCAGCTGGCTTCGCATCATGATCGCATCGGCGAAGCCGCGCAGCAGCATCAGCCCGCCCAGGACCATGTACATGATGCCGATCTTCTTGTGATCGACCGACGTCAGCCATTCCCTCCACAGATACTTCCACTTGCGGAAGTAGGTGATCGTCCCGAGGGTCGAGAGCACGACGACCACGAGCAGGCCGACCCCGAACATGACGATGGGGTTGTGGTAGGGAATGGCGCTCAGCGTGAGCTTACCGAACATTCAATCTCTCCCGATGGGGCCCATCTCTGCGCCCGACTTCACCGTGGTCGCCTCGAGCGCCGGACGCCGACCGGCCGCGAGCTTGCCCTCGAGGATCTGCGCAAACAGATCGGGATTCACGTGCGAGTAGTAGGTCACCGGCGCATTCGAGCTCGGCTCATCGAGCGCCAGATACTGCTTGTCATCGAGCGTCTTGCTGGAGGAGGCGACTTTGGCCAGCCATTGCTTGTATTCGCGTACCGGCATGGCCTTGACCTTGAAGACCATGCCCGAGAAGCCGCCGCCGCTGAAGTTGGCCGATATGCCCCGGTAGGTGCCCGGGGCGCTCGCCACCAGATTGTCGGCGGTCTGCATGTTCGCCATGGCGTAGATCTGGCTGCCCAGGCGCGGGATGAAGAAAGAGTTCATGACCGTGGCCGAGGTGATGTGGAACACCACCGGTACGCCCACCGGCATCGCGATCTCATTGACCGTGGCGATGTGATGATTCGGATAGATGAACAGCCACTTCCAGTCCATCGCCACCGCCTCAATGTGGACCGGCTTCTCCTTGGAGGGAATGGGCCGGAACGGGCTCAGCTGGCTGGACCCGCGCCAGGCGATCACCGCGAGGACACAGACGATGGCGATCGGAATCCCCCACATGGCCAATTCGATCTTGGTCGATTCACACCAATCCGGCTCGTATCTCGCCTTGGTATTGGAGGCCCGGTAGCGCCTCACGATCACCAGTGTGAGCACGATGACCGGCACCACCACCAGCAGCATCAATCCGATCGCCGTATCGATGATCCATCGCTCCGCCAAGCCGATCGGACCGCTCGGATCGAGCACCGCCCACTGGCAGCCGGACAACAGCAACGTTACCGGCAGCGGCAAAAGGAGTCGGAACACTCGTGACCAAGGGGGGCGCTTCATTTCGGGGCGGAGACCTACCATGCTTTTAACCCTCAGAGCATGGATCTCCGAAGCCGCTCAAATCCTTAGCTTCCCCTGAATCGTGCTTAATCCTTCTTAATCACTGCCCGCAGCGCTTGAGTTTGTCGCTATCAGACTGTCTGTCGGCACAGACGTGCGACGCGTGTCACACTTCCAGAGCCGCCGACATCGCCTCGTCCTCGCTCCAGTGCGCGCCGGTCTGCATCAACGCCTCGAGCCGCTCGCACGGCATCGCCGCGCGCAACCGCTCAAGGATGCCGGCCTCGATCATGCGCTTGGCGGGACTGCGTCCGGCGAACTCCGAGGAGAAGAACGCGTGCGCATAGCCGATGAACCGCGCGGCGCGCTCCAGATGGTTCTGCTGGGCCGCGATTTCCGCCAGGTGTTGCATGCCGCCGGCGAGCAACACCGTATCAAGCTCGCTCTCTTCGGCGAGCGGCAGCCCCTCGCGCAGCGCCGTGCTCGCCTCCTCGATCGCTCCGCGCGCGATCAAATAGCCGGCGACATTGCAC
>JBJKRM010000486.1:0-5587 GCA_046704685.1 Rhizomicrobium sp. | reverse complement strand
CGATCGCCCGCGCCGCACTGCAATGGATCAGTGCCGGCCACGTTGTCTCCGGCGGCTCGACTCTCACCATGCAGGTGGCGCGCCTGCTGGAGCCGCCGAGGAGGCGCGGTATCATCACCAAGCTGGTGCAGATGCTGCGCGCCGTGCAGCTCGAGGAGCGTTATTCCAAGAACCAGATTCTCTCCTTCTATCTCACCCTGGCGCCGTTCGGTGGCAATCTGGAAGGGGTGCGGGCCGCTTCGTTGTCCTATTTCGGCAAGCCGCCGAGCCAGATCGATCTCGCCCAGGCCGCGCTGCTCGTTGCCTTGCCGCAATCGCCGACGCGGCAGCGGCCGGATCGCCACGCCATCGCCGCGCTGAAAGGGCGCAACAAGGTTCTCGACCGCATGGTGGAAGACGGCGTGATCACCGCTTCCGATGCGGCGGTCGCCCGCCGCGAAGGCGTTCCTTTTGCCCGCCAGGCCATGCCGCTCGTCGCACCGCATCTTTCCCAGCATCTGGTGAGCACGCTGCATAAGAGGCGCATCGTCACCACCATTGATTACGGCATCCAGACGGCGGTCGAGGATCTCGCGCGCCAGGAAGCGCGCTATGCCGGTGACGGCACGACCATGGCTATCGTGGTGGTGGAGAACAAGACCCGGAACGTCCTGGCCTGGATCGGCGGCACGAATTACTGGGGTAAGGCGGGGCAGATCGATCTGGCGCGCCGTCCGCGCTCGCCGGGATCGGCGCTAAAGCCCTTCATTTACGGGCTCGCCTTCGACGAGCTCATCCTGCATCCCTCCACCTTGATGGAGGACGCGCCGATGAATTTCGGCGACTACGCGCCGCGCGATTTCTCCGGCGAATTCCAGGGGCAGGTGACGGCACGCGCTGCGCTGCGCATGTCGCTCAACGTGCCGGCCGTGGCGGTGCTGGAACGTGTTGGTCCGCTCACCTTCACCCTGGCGCTGCAGAACGCCGGCGCGCATTTGGCGTTTCCCACCGCCAACACCATACCCAATGCCGCCTTTGCCCTGGGTGGGCTGGGCATCACGCCGGCCGACATCACCATGCTGTACACCGGTATTGCCGATGGTGGTGTGGTGCGCGCGTTGCGTGTCGTGAAGGGCGCGCCGGCTGCCCCCGCGCACCGCATCTTCGGTCCGGTGGCGGCCTATTACCTGCGCCAGATCCTCGATGGCGTATCGCTGCCGGACGGTTGGGCGATGGGTGATGGCTTGCACCGCACGCGCACCATCGGCTTCAAGACCGGCACCTCCTACGGATTCCGTGATGCCTGGAGTGTCGGATTCTCCAATGACTATACGGTCGGTGTGTGGGTCGGCCGCGCCGACGGCACGCCGCGCCCCGGCAATGTCGGTGTCGAATCCGCCGCGCCCATTCTGCTGAAGGTGTTCGGTCTCTTGCCGCCCGATAAAGAGCCCGATCCGCTGCCGCCGGCTGGCGCCATCCTGGCCCGGACCAACGACGCCCTGCCGCCTTCTTTGCGTGTTTTTGTACGGGCTACGCAGCAGGAGGTGGTGCAGCGGACCGCCATTCCGCCGCCTTCCATCGCCTATCCGCCGGACGGCACGGTGGTGCCGATTCCCGGTCCGCGCGACAAGGACAAGACCATCCTTCTGAAGGCGGACGGCGGCAAGGCGCCGCTCACCTGGCTGGTCAACGGCAGGCTGATCGGCAGTTACGGCCGTTTCCAGCCAGCCCTCTTTCGGCCCCGGGGCGAAGGCAATGCCCGCATCACCGTGGTCGATTCGGAAGGCCGCAGCGATTCATCGCAGGTTCGCTTCAAGCGGGAGAAATAACGTAACGGTGCCCGTGGCACGCTCTGACAAACTAGTTACTTGACGTTTAGAAAGCGCTGTCACTACCGTGAGGCAAATAGGCGGAACACCGCCGTCTCGGGGAGGAAACATGAAAACGTTCTCTGTGTATGCGCGCGGCTTGGCGCTGGCAGGTATTCTAGTGGCGATTGCCGGCTGCCAAACGGTTCCGCAAACGCCCGCGCCGCCGGTGCTGGGCGAGGCCTTCACGCCCATCGATCCTGCCGCGCAGGTCGCCGAGATGAAGCGGGGCGTCAATGTGCTGGCGGGCGATCCGGGCTGGACCGATCCGGCCAAGGCGCGCTTCACCCCGAAATACTTCAAGATCATCCATGACGCCGGCTTTTCGACGGTGCGCGTCGTCATGAATCCCTTTGCATCGATGGACGATGCCGGCCACATCAATCCGGTATGGCTGCATCATCTCGACCTGATGGCCAAGACTGCACTCGCCCAGGGGCTGCAGGTCATCCTCGACGAGCACGATTATGAGACGTGCGGCAAGGACGCCGCCACCTGTCGCACCAAACTGCTCGCCTTCTGGTCGCAGATCGCGCCGCGCTACAAGAATGCCTCCAACCGTCTCATGTTCGAGATGCTCAACGAGCCGCACGGGGTGCTGACGCCTGAGGCCTGGAATGCGCTGCTGAAGGAGACGCTGGCCGTGATCCGCTCCAGCAATCCGACGCGCAATGTGGTCATTGGCCCGAGCAACTGGAACGGATTGGAAGACCTGCCGCAGTTGCAGCTGCCGGCGGACGATCACCACATCATCGTCACCTTCCATTACTACCACCCGATGGAATTCACCCATCAGGGGGCGCCCTGGGTGCCGCAATACAAGAAGCTCGGTGTCACCTGGGGCACGGCGGCCGATTACGCCCTGCTCAACAAGGAGTTCGACACCGTCAAGGCGTGGTCCGTGGCCCACAATCGTCCGATCTTCCTCGGCGAATTCGGGGCTTATGAAACCGGCGCCATGGCCGATCGCTTGCGCTGGACCAATGCCGTGGCGCGCGCCGCCGAAAAGCGCGGCTTCGCCTGGGCGTACTGGCAGTTCGATCACGACTTCATCGTCTACAACATCGATGAGGGGCATTGGACACCGATCCTCAGCGCCCTGATTCCGACCGACGCATCGTCCCCGCCATAGCAGCGGGTGGCCGCCGCGGCGGCAAACAACAAAGGGAGGGACTGTCGTGAGGCTTTGGAAAGCTCTTTCGATCACGGGTGCATTGCTGCTGACGGGCTGTGCCGCACAACTGTCGGTGAACAACAAGCCGGCGTCACAGCCTGCCGTTCCGGCCAGCGCCACTGCACCGGTGACGGCCGCGCCCGATCCGGTCACTCACGATTTCATCGGCATCGACGCTTTCGAGCAAGTCCGGCAGATGGCGCGCGGCGTCAATGTGCTGTCCGAAGATCCCGGCTGGAGCGATCCGGCTCAGGCGCGCTTCAAGCCGGCGTACTTCAAGAAGATCCACGATGCCGGCTTCTCGACCGTGCGCATCGTGCTCAATTCCTTCGAGCACATGAATCAATACTACGTCCTCGAATCCGGCTGGCTGCATTATCTCGACAAGATGGTGAAGGCGGGGCTGGATGCCGGTCTGACCGTCATCCTGGACGAGCACGACTTCAATGCCTGCAGTGCGGACGTGCCGGCCTGCCAGCAGAAGCTCAACGCCTTCTGGGCCCAGGTGGCGCCGCGCTACAAGAATTATTCCGGCAGGCTGGTGTTCGAGATGCTGAACGAGCCGCACCAGGCCTTCACGCCGGAGCTGTGGAACGCGCAGATCAAGCAGACTTTGCCGATCATCCGCGCCACCAATCCGGTGCGCAATGTCATCATCGGTCCGGCCAGTTGGAACAGCCTTTCCCTGCTGCCCAAGCTCGAATTGCCCGTTGCTGACCGCCACATCATCGTGACGTTCCACTATTACACGCCGATGGAATTCACCCATCAGGGTTCGCCCTGGGTGACGCAGTTCAAGCTGACCGGTCGTGATTGGGGCTCGCCGGCCGACATCGCGCGGCTCAACAAGGATTTCGACACCGTGAAGGCGTGGTCGAACAAGTGGAACCGGCCGATCTTCCTCGGCGAGTTCGGCGCCTACGAGACCGCGCCGATGGACGGACGCATCAAATACGATTCCACCGTGGCGCGGGCCGCCGAGGCGCGCGGCTTTGCTTGGTGCTATTGGCAGTTCGACAAGGACTTCACGCTCTACGATATCTCCAAGAATGCCTGGGTGAAGCCCATCCTGCATGCCCTGATCCCGCCGGCGAAGTAATCTAAAAGCCGAAGGCGGACCATATCTGCTGCAGCGTGCCCTGCTGCCAGAGCAGATGCGCGCTCATGGCGAGCGACATTGCGATCAGCAGCGGCTTGATCAGCTTGGTGCCGTGGCGCAGCACCAACCGCGCGCCGATCGAGCCGCCGGCGATCATGCCGCAGGCCATCACGATGGCGAATGGCCAGACGATGTGGCCTTCGACCAGGAAGAACAGCAGCGCGCCCAGATTGCTCATGAAGTTGTAGAGCTTGGCCTGCATGGTCGCCTGATCCAGCCCGATGCCGAGCAGGCTCACCAGGCCGATGGCAAAGAAGGTCCCCGTTCCGGGGCCGAAAAATCCGTCATAGGCGGCCACCAACGGCACCAGCGTGATGCTGGTTGCGGCGAATGTCAGCCGCGCCGGTCTGGGGGTGTGGCCGAAATCCTCACTCAACAGCAGCCAACCGCAGACCCCGATGAGCAGGAACGGCACCAGGGTTCGCAGCGTATCCGGATCGATGAAGGTGAGGCTTGCCGCGCCGCCCGCCGCGCCCAGCATCGACAGCAGCGCCGGCCGCCATAGCGCGCGTACGTTCAGCCGTCCGCTGCGCCAGAAATGCATCGTGGCGCTTAGCGGGGAGAAGATCGCCTGCATCTTGTTGGTGGCGAGCACCGCGATTGGCGGGATGCCGGTGGCCATCAGGCCGGGAACCGTCAACAGTCCGCCGCCGCCCGCCATGGCGTCGATCGTGCCGGCGACCAGCGCTAGCCCGAACAGTCCGGCGAGTTGAAGGGGATCGGTCATGACGAGGGAGCCGGCTGGACTGGGTGCGAGAGAGTTCCATATTCAGCTGCATCCGGCTCCGCAATGGGGTCACCGGTCGCGAAGGTGTGATGGGGGCACACGCCGTTGTCAGGGCTGGCTGCACCTCACCGGTGCTAAACGGTGGTTCCGGGATTTGCCCGGAGCAGGTGGATGAATCGAAAGGAATTCTTTGCCGCTGGCGCCAAGGCGGGTCTGGGCTGCTGTGCGGTCGCTCTTTTTACCGGCAAGGCTGCGGCGGCCGATGCGGCAGCGCCGGACAATGCCTTCGTGTCGGGCTGGCTGACGGACCTGTTCGCGGGGCTGGACGAGGAACTCGACGAGCCCACCAAGATCAAGCTGATGGGCTATTGCGGCAAGGGCTGCTTCAACCGCCATTCCTTCAAGACCGGCATTGCGCGCGACGGCAAGGGTGATCTCGACAAGCTGCTGGTGGCCATGAAGCGGAATTTCGAGGTCTGGCGCGAGGGCGACCTCGTCCACATCCGCTTCGGTGAAACCGTCAAGCTATGCTTCTGCCCGGTAGCGCGCCTGCATCCGGTTCGGCCGCACGACTTGGCTTGCGAATGCACGCGGGCCACGCAGCAGGCGATATTCGAGACCGCGCTGCACCGGCCGGTCACGCTCGAGATCGTGCAGTCGGTGCGCCGCGCGGACACGAC
>JBJKRM010000485.1:0-6501 GCA_046704685.1 Rhizomicrobium sp. | reverse complement strand
GACGCAGGCGCCGAACCGGGTCGAACCATACCTCAATTGCGGCCAGATCAGTCATGCCGAGGGCCAGTTCGAAGAGGCGCTATCTTGTTTTGATAAAGCCCGTAGGCTCACGCCGAATCTTCCGCTGGCGCTGGAAGGCGCCGGTGATGCGCTTCTCGCGCTCGGGCGTCCGGCCGAGGCCCTCCAGGTGTTCGAAAATCTGCAAGCCGTCGATACCGGCTCAGCGGCGGCGTGCAACGGTGCCGGTGAAGCCTTGAAACAGCTCGGCCGCCTGGACGAGGCGCGTCGTGCCGTGGAGCGAGCGGTGACACTGGCGCCCGATAATGTCGGTCATCATTACGCCCTGGCCCAGCTTGGTCGCTTCGTCGAGAACGATCCGCGCCTGCCCGCTTTGGAGCGGTTGGCCGTCAGGGCCAACGGGCTCTCCGACCAAGCCCGCTGTGAGTTGTACTTCGCCCTTGCCAAGGCACGTGACGAGCTTGGCCGCCATGCGGAAGCCTTCGATTATTGGCGGAACGGCAACGCCATCAGGCGACGCTATATCGGCTACAACGAAGCCATGTGGCTCGGTATCCTGCGCGATCTGGCCGCCGCCTTCACACCCGCAACCGTTGCCGCTCGCCGCGGTTCCGGTGATCCGTCGGATATTCCGGTCTTTGTGGTGGGCATGCCCCGCTCTGGCACCACGCTGGTCGAGCAGATTCTGGCCAGCCACCCTGATGTGTTCGGCGCCGGCGAGACGATGATCCTGCACGAGCTGCTGGGCCAGGATTTGGCCGGCCCGCAATTTCCCGCCCATTTCGCGGCTGTGCCGAATGAAGCCCTGCAAAGACTGGGGTCGCTATATGTCTCCCGTCTCAAGGCGGTCGCCCCGCAGGCCAAACGCATCGTCGACAAGCTTCCGGCCAATTTCATGTTGGTAGGGTTGATCCATCTGGCGCTGCCCATGGCGCGCATCATCCATGTGCGGCGTGATCCGCTCGACACCTGTCTGTCCTGCTATGCCAGCCTGTTCTCGCAGAACATCGACTACAGCTACGACCTCGGCGAACTCGGGCGCTACTACCGCGCCTATGACGCCTTGATGGCCCATTGGCGTGCCGTGCTGGGCGATGCGTTTCTTGAGTTCCGTTACGAGGATCTGGTCGACGATCCTGAGACGCAGACGCGACGGCTGCTTGATAACTGCGGGCTCGAATGGAGCGACGCCTGCCTTTCGTTCCATCGGACCCAGCGTACCGTCCACACCTTGAGTTCGGCCCAGGTGCGGCAGCCTCTTTATCGCTCTGCCGTTGGCAGGGCCCAGCCGTACCTGCCATGGCTCGGTCCACTGCGGGCTGCGCTCGGCGAATCATCTGACTGACGACAAGACTTACCAATTGGTTGCCAGACCATCGCGGCGCTGCATTTTGTTTTGAGCACTGCTGTCGCACCGACTGGAACTGCAACAATAATTGTCTGACAATTGTTATTAGTTGTTCCTTAGACGCATTATTGATGAACAGCGTTATCGCTCGGCGTGACTCATTTTGTGACGGCCCGGCCGCCATTTTTTGGGTCATAAGCCCCCGAGCCAGCCCCGCTTCGCTCCGCTGGGGCTTTAGAGGGACCCTGCTTCGAGCCTCGGCCGTTGGGCGTAGCGTTGGGCGATCACGGCGCAGGCCATAAGCTGCATCTGGTGGAACAGCATCAAGGGTAGGATCATCGGTCCCAGCATTGCTGGTGGGAACAGCACCCCGGCCATTGGTACGCCGGAGGCCAGGCTCTTCTTCGAGCCGCAGAATACCACCACCGTCTCATCCTCCTTCGATAATCCAGCCCAGCGCGCTACGGCGGTCGTGGTCGACAGGGCGATGGCCAGGATCAGGGCATCGAGACCAAGGGTCCAGGCGAGATCGCCCCAGGAGTATTCGTGCCACAGCCCTTCCACCACCGCGGCGCTGAAGGCGGTGTAGACCACAAGAAGGATGGCGCCGCGGTCGACCAAGCCGGTGAGTGCCTTGTGCCGTCCGATGAAGCCGGCAGTGAGAGGACGCGACAAGTGTCCCAGAACGAATGGCAGCAGTAGCTGCAGTACGATCGATCCCACCGCATGAAGCGAGAAACCACCATGAACACCGCCCAGCAACAAAAAGCCGGTCAGAAGTGGGGTAAGAAAAATGCCGGTGATTTTGGAGGCCGAGGCGCTGCACACCGCGGCCGACACGTTGCCGCGCGCGATCGAGGTGAAGGCAATGGAGGATTGTACCGTGGACGGCAGGATGCAGAGGAACAGGATGCCGTTGGCAATCACCGGGTTGAGCCAGCCATGGCTGAAGCCACGCAGGAGTAGTCCCATGGCGGGGAACAACAGGAACGTCGAACCCAGCGCTAAGGCATGCACCCGCCAGGCCCCGATGCCGGCCAGGATCGCCGCCCGTGACAGCCGGGCCCCGTGCAGGAAGAACAAGAGAGCGATGGCCCCGTCCGTCACCCAGCCCATGACCAAGGCGGCCGTCCCGGCGCACGGCAGGACGCTTGCCAGCACGACAGTCGCCATGAGCGCGACGATGAAGGGATCAAACCTGAGGGGGCGCAACGAGACCTCGCCAAACAGCAATATCTCACTCTGTCGTCCCAGAGGCCTGGGTGCAACGGCGGGGTGAATGGTCGTTCTAAAAAGCAGAACGGGGACCCACCCAGAAATCTGTGCGACGTTGAAGTGAGGCCCGGCTCGAGCCCATTCTTCGCTATGATGGGTATTGACGCGGGCGTGGCCGTGATGACGGCTACTTTGTCTCAGTGCGCCGATCCCAATCGTCTTATCCCATCACCACCTTCACCGCATTCTCGCTGCCAGCCGGTTGCACCGGCACTTCGGTCTTGACCGCTTTGTCATTAACGGTGATGGAGCGCACACCCTTGCTGACGTGGCTCGGGTTCTCGACGGTGATGGCATAAGTCGCTCCGCGCCACTTACGCGCCACCTTGAACCCGTCCCATTCCGGCGGAATGCAGGGATCGATGGTCAATCCGGTGAAGCCCGGCCGCACGCCCAGAATCCATTTGGTGACCGCGGTGTAGTTCCAGCCGGCGCTTCCGGTCAGCCAGGGATGGCGCGCCCGGCCGTGGCCCTTGTGCTCGGCGCCATAGACGAACTGGCAATAGGAATAGGGCTCGGCCTGCCGTACCTCGATCTTGTCGTTCTGATTGTAGGGCAGCATGGAATCGTAGAACCGCATGGCGCGTTCGCCCTGACCCAGCCTGGCCGCGGCAATCACCGCCCAGGGATTGGGATGGCTGAAGATGGCGCCGTTCTCCTTGATGCCCTTGTAGACGCGGCCCATGAATCCGATCTCGTCATTGGGTTTGGAGAAGCTGGGCTGCAACAGGTGCAGCCCCCACGGCGTGAACAGCATCTCGTCCATCGCCGCTACCGCGCTCTCCGCCCGCTCGCGCCGTGCCGCGCCCGACACCACCGCCCAGGTGTTGCTTTCAAGGAAGATCTTGGCTTCCTCATTGGCCCGCGTTCCGATCTTCAGGCCGGAGGCTGTGGTGCCGCGGGCATACCAGCGACCGTCCCACAGCTCACGCTCGCAGGCGTCGCGTACGTCTTCGGCGATCGCCAGGTACTTCTCGGCATCGTTTTCGCGGCCCAGAAACTTGGCGGCTTCGGCGAAGTTCACCAGCGCCCAGAAGTGCAGAAAGCTCACCATGCCGCTCTCGCCGCCACCCAGGTTGAGGCAGTCGTTCCAGTCAGCGCGCAGTCCCTTGCAGATACCCGAACGCCCCACCTGCCGTGCGGAAAAATCGAGCCCTGCCTTCATATGCTGCCACACGGTGTCGGCACCTTCGTCGCAGAACGGCACGATGTGATCGAACAGCGCCACGTCGCCGGTCTCCTTCACATATTCGCAAATGGAAGGGATCAGCCAGAGATGATCATCGGAACAGGCATGATCCAGCCCATGGATATAGCTCGCCTTCGACGGCGCATGGGCGATGGTCGGGCTCTTGAACTCCGGCTTCTTCTGCAGCTGGAACCAGGCCGGGTCGAACAGGTGCAGGCCGTAACCCTCACGTACCTGCCCGTGCAGCAATTCCTCGATGCGCTGGCGCACCTTGCCCGGATTGGTGTGCGGCACCGCCATGATGTCCTGGCTGGTGTCGCGATAGCCCAGACCGGTACGTCCGCCCACCTCGATGAAGCTGGCGAAGCGGCTCCAATGCACGCAGGTCTCGGCTTGGTACAGCGTCCAGATGTTCGCCATGGTGTCGAGGCCCTTGTGTGGCGTCTCCGCCGCGAATACGGCGCACTTGTCATCCCAATACCGCTTCAAATCGGCAAAGGCGGCGTCCACCGCTTCGAACCGGCTGTACTTGTCTTTCTTCTCCTGCCCCACGACGCGATCGCCGTGCCCCGTGAGAAAGATAAACCGCTTGCTTTCGCCGGGCGTCAGCGTGATCTGCTTGTGCAGGCTGGCGCAGTGATTACCCGTCAGCTCCTCGCTGCCCGAGCAGGCGCCGCGTTCCACCGCCAGCGGATTGCGTTCGGTGCGGTAATCGCCCATCCACGCCTCACGCACGCTATCGAAGCCGTCCGGCTCGAAGCTGGCGGCGTGATAGTGGTAGGTCCACGGCTCGTAATAGAAGTCGTATTCGATCACCCCGTCCGCATAGCTGGAGCCGCTGGCGTAGAGCGACATCTGCAGGTTCTGGTTGTCGATCTCGATGTGATGGAAGCTATATTCGAGATACGAGAACAGGCTGATCGTGCGCGGCTTGTCACTGGTGTTGGTGATCCGCACGTCCCAGATCTCGACATCGTCCTCGTGGGTGATGAACACCAGCTGTTCGGTGTAGATGCCTTTGTATTCGGCGCTGTAGCGGGAATAGGAAAGTCCGTGCCGGCATTCGTATTTCGCCTGGTCCAGCGGCTTTCCCACCGGCTGCCAGGACACCGACCAAAAATCGCCGTCCTCGTCGTCGCGCAGATAGACCCAATGCCCCGGCCAATCCATCGGCACACCGTTGGGGCGGAACTTGCTAATGCGGCCGTGCTCGGCATCGCGGAAAAAGCTGTAGCCCCCCGCATTATGGCTCAGCACGGCGCCCATCTCGTGGACGCCGATGTAGTTGGTCCAGGAGACGGGCACGTCCACCCGGTCGATGACATATTCCCGGGCGTCATTGTCGAAATATCCGTAACGCATGAAATCCTCGGTGCTTTAGGCGGAAGCAAATTGTTTGAGCCAGGCGATCAGCGCCTGTGCTTTCTCCGGACTGTCGGCTTCCGCTGCCAGCCGCAGCACCGGCTCGGTGCCGGAGAAACGCAGTTGCGCCCAGTTGTCATTTTCCAGATACAGTTTGGTGCCGTCGATATGGCTGATGCGCTCCACCGGGAAGCCGGCTACGCTCTGACACGGCTCCTTCTTCAACCGCTTGGGAATAGCGATCTTCATTTCCGGTGTCGCCGGGAAGTTCTCCTCGGCACCATAGAGCCGCCCGGTAATGGCCCACACCTTCTCTTGCAGCTCGCTGATCTTGAGGCGCGTCTTGGCTACCATCTCCACCACGATGCCGGAGGCGAAAATGCCGTCCTTGCCCAGGATGTGGCCGCGGATGGTCAGGCCGCCCGAGGATTCGCCGCCGAGCAGCGCATTCTCCGCCACCATCGCCGACGCGATGTGCTTGAAGCCGACCGGCGTCTCCGTGCACGTCTCGCCCAGCGCCTTGGCCAACCGGTCGAGCAGATGAGTGGTGGACAGGTTGCGCACCACGCCGCCTTTTTCGCCGCGCACCTCATGCAGGTACCAATAGAGCAGTACCAGTACATCGTTGAACGAGATGTAGCGCCCGGTATTGTCCAGCATGGCGATGCGGTCGGCGTCGCCGTCCATCGCTAGGCCCAGGTCGTAACGCCCTTGCTGCATGGTGTTGATGAGGTCGCGCATGGCGTCGGGATCGGGTGCCGGGCTGCGGCCACCGAACAGGGGATTGTGCCGGTTGTGGATGAAGTGCACCCGGCAGCGGCCCTCGGTGAGCAGGGTTTCTAGCGTCAGCTGTCCGACGCCGTACATCGGATCGACGGCGATCTTGAGCCCGGCATTGCGGATCGCCTCCATGTCGATCAGATCTTCCACCGCATCAACATATTCGTTGGTGAAATCCTTCACCTGAACGATGCCGGCCTCGATCGCCAGATCCAGCTCCAGCTTGATGACGTCGGCCGTGGTCAGTGCGTTGGTCTCGGCGGCAATCGATTTGGTCTCGTTGTCGAGCAGTAGCGAACCGTCGCCGTGGAACACTTTGAGGCCGTTCCATTCCGGTGGATTGTGACTGGCGGTGAAGGCAAGTCCAAAACCGGAATCCAGCATCGCCGTCGCGTAATTGATCATTGGCGTCGGCGCGTCTTCGCTGCACAGGATGGTCGGGATGTTGTTGCCAGCGAACTCCTCGGAGGCCGCTTCGGCTGCCTGCCGGGACAGGAAGCGGCGATCATAGCCCACGATCACGCCTTTT
>JBJKRM010000484.1:0-6401 GCA_046704685.1 Rhizomicrobium sp. | reverse complement strand
CAAGATCGAGGCCCGCAAGGTGGTGCTGACCAGCTCGGCCCATATGTCCGGCGACGTTCTGCATGCCGACATCGCCATCCAGTCGGGTGCCTACATCAAAGGCAATCTGCAGCCGGAGTTCGGCAAGGACAGCAACGTCCAACCGCTGCACAAGGCGCCGCCCCCCGTCAAACAGGACTGACATTCGGTGGCGGGGCGCTGCGGCGCCCCGCTCACCCGCGCTTGTTTTGCCGGATTTTCTTCAGCTCCTCCCAGATCCGCTGCATCGGGTAGGCGTAGATCGTGCGCGTGTGGTCGGGATTATCGAC
The DNA here is from genome assembly GCA_046704685.1 of Rhizomicrobium sp. Lineage (GTDB taxonomy): Bacteria > Pseudomonadota > Alphaproteobacteria > Micropepsales > Micropepsaceae > Rhizomicrobium. The sequence goes on along the minus strand of JBJKRM010000484.1, from coordinate 6,093 downwards.
ATAGCCGAACACGATTCCGAGCAGCTTGCCACTCTTCGCATCCAGCACCGGTCCGCCGCTGTAGCCTGGGCCGGCATTGCCCAGAAACGTGAAAGCCGACTGGACCGCACAAGTGGAGCATTGGGCCTTCACAGGAGCATCCAGCGCCGTGACGACACCTTCCGCGCGATAAGGCGTATCCTCATAATGGGCATAGGACACGACCCGTTCGCCGATCTTCGGCACCCCCAAAGCGAAGGCCGGCGCGCGCCGCTTGGTGTGGAAAAAGGCCAAGTCGTAATCGGTCGAAGTGCCGATGATCGCAGCCTTGTCCAGCATATGGCTGGCATGGGCCGCCGTCACGGCGACCCCGCCGCCCAGCACCACGGCGCCGGCGTCCCATTCCGACACGAACAGCACCGGCTGCTTCAGCGGGATGTAGCCATAGGACAGATTGCGCCCCAACCCGCCGTTCACCGGCACCCCTGAACGTCCCGCACAACCGGCGAGCATCAGGCCGAGGAGCAGCGCGCCGAACCGCCTAGAAGGGGATCTCGTCATCCATTTCGCTGCGATCAAAGCTCGCCGGTGCATCGCTGGCACCCGAAACACGGGCCCCACCGCCACCTTCGCCGCGGGAATCCAGCATCACGAGTTCGCCGCGGAAGCGGTTGAGGACGACTTCCGTGGTGTATTTCTCCTGGCCGTCCTTGTCGGTCCATTTGCGGGTGGCGAGCTGCCCTTCGAGATAGACCTTGGAGCCTTTGCGCAGGTACTGCTCGGCGACCTTGGCGAGGTTTTCGTTAAAAATGACAACCCGATGCCACTCGGTCCTCTCCTTGCGCTCGCCGGAGTTCTTGTCGCGCCAGCTCTCGGAGGTCGCCACCGACAGGTTCACGATCGGTTCGCCTGATGTCATGCGCCGCACTTCGGGGTCACGACCCAGATTTCCGACCAAAATCACCTTATTTACGCTGCCTGCCATGGTTACTTCCTTTCCGGACGTCGAGCCGGGAGCCTATCCCGGCCGGAGCTGTTCCGCTCGTGGGAACCTCGCATGAGTTCTTATTATGTTCTCATCCTAGCGGTCAATCCCCAGCAAAGATAATCCGCCAGGCAAGGGCCCGAAAATGGGCCGCCGCCTTAACTATTTCGGCCCCGGCACCGGGCGCCAAATTCCATCCCGCAGCACGCGCCGCAGCGACGGCCTGTTCCCGGCATGGATGAAATGATATCATTATAGTATCGATTTGATGTTACGACGAGGCGGGAGGCCTATTATGTCTGACGGCATCCAGAAATCAGTTGAGCGCACCGGCGGGGGACATAACGGCTGGCCGATCGTGATGATCCTTCTGGTCACCGCGGCCGTTGCATTCTGGCTGATTGAGAGCCCTTGGCCTCTGGCGGGCAGCGTGCTGGTTGGTGTGATCGCCCTGTTCTGCGTCGGCTTCTATACGCTGCAGCCGAATATGGCGGCAGTCCTCATGCTGTTCGGCCGCTACCAGAGGACCGATCGCAATCAAGGCCTGCGCTGGGTGCCGTTCTGGGTCAAACGCCGCAAGGTCTCTCTGCGCGTTCGCAACGTCACCTGCGACAAACTGAAGGTGAACGACAACCGTGGCAACCCCATCGAGATCGCCGCCAATGTGGTGTGGCGGGTGGAAAATGCTGCGCAGGCCATGTTCGACGTCGACAAATACGTCGACTTCGTCAACATCCAGATTGAAACCGGATTGCGCGCCGTGGCTTCGAGCTTTTCCTACGACCATGCCGAGGATGACGAACCCACCCTTCGGGCATCGGGAGATCACGTCGCCGAGATCCTGAAAACCGAACTGCGGGACCGCGTCGCTGTTGCCGGAATTGCCGTCGACGATGCCCGCATCTCCCATCTCGCCTATGCGCCGGAGATCGCCGGCGCCATGCTGCGCCGCCAGCAGGCCCAGGCCATCATCGAAGCCCGCAAGCTGATCGTCGAGGGCGCCGTCGGCATGGTGGAAATGGCGCTCGCCCAGCTCGGCGAGCGGCGCGTGGTGGAGATGGATGACGAGCGTAAGGCCGCAATGGTCTCAAACCTGATGGTGGTGCTTTGCTCCGACCACGACGCCCAGCCCGTGCTCAACACCGGAACGCTGTACAACTGATCCGTGGCGACCCTGGATAAACGCGCTTTTGCCTTGCGGGTCCGTGCCGAAGTGCTGGCGGCCGTGGAAAAGCTCGCGGCCGCCGAGCTGCGCAGCGTCAATGCCGAGATCGAGGTGCTGCTGCGCGAAGCGCTGGCGCGGCGTGGGGTGAAACTGCCTGCGCATTCTTCGTCGAAACAGAACCGCGATACGCCCGACAGTTAGGAGACATTTTCGAACAGCGGATCGATCGCCTGCGCCAACAGCGGCTCGAGCTTGCGCGCACCGTAGACACTGAGGTGGTGCTCATCGCGATAGAGCGGAATGCCGTTCTTGCGCACGGCGCAATGGCCGCTAGCGCAGAGATAGCGGTTGAGGAAAACCGCGCTCACGCCTTTGCGCTTTGCCATGTGCTTGAACAGCGGCAGCACCGTCTTCTCCCGCTTGTAGAAGGCCTTGACGGGAGGCGCCATGCGAGCATTACCGCGCCCGGCCATCTTCATGCGGGCCAGAACCTGCGGCACGGTCCAGCCGATTTCCGGAACGGGGCCGACCAGCAGGACCTTGCGATGGGCGGCGCGCAGCGCATTGACCGTGCGCTTCAGGCCGCGGGTGAAGATGGCAGCGTTGTCGGACGGCTTGTGGGCCCGCCCCTCATCGTCGGCAATCGGCACGAAGCCGTGCCCCTCGTCGCCATAGGCGGTGCCTTGCGCGTTCTTGCCCCAGCGCGCCATCAGGATGACCGTCTGGATCTCCTTGTGGGCGAGGATGAACTTCAAGACGCGGTCATTGAAGGCGCGGCACTGCGGCGCGTCGAAGCGATAAACCCCCACCAGCGGGGCACAGCTCGAGGCGCCGGCGAAGAAGCCTCTGCGACCGTTCTTCTTGGCGATGTCGGAGACCGCCGGCAGGATGGCATCGGCGTGCGAGTCCCCCCACAGGATGAAGCTTGGCGTGATGTCGCCCGGCGTGCCGATTTGGCAGAGGCGCTTGGCCGTGACCTCCTTGGGCGGCAGGGCGAAGCAATGAGCGAGCAAACCGTCGGTGTCGTATTGCTCGACCAGGATGCGCCGTACCGGCGGACTGAAGCGGTCCGGCATGCCGCGCGAGTTCATCACCACCACCGCGAAAACGCTGGCCGCGACCATCGCCACGCCGGCGGCGGCGAACAGCGGCCGACGCCCCACCTGGCCGCGGCGCCGGAACGGCTGTTCGACAAAGCGCCAGGACAAGGACGCCAACAGGAAGGATACCGCCGCACAGCCGGCCGCTTCCCAGCCGGTCAGGTTGCGATACAGATAGTAGTGGGCGAAGACGTAGACCGGCCAATGCCACAGATAGAGCGAGTAGGAGATCAGGCCGATGAACACCACCGGTCCCAGGCCGAGAACACGGCTCACCACATTGCCGGGAACATCTCCCACCCAAATCAGAAGCACGGTGCCGAGAACCGGCAGAATGGCTGCGGCACCGGGAAAATGCACGCCGCGCTGGAGCGTGGCGGTGGCTAGAGCGATCATAGCCAAGCCGGTGAGAGAGATGGCAGTGGCGAGATGGCCTTTGCTCTTGGCTGTCATCCCGGGCGAGCGTTCCAGAGCGCCTCGAATAGCCAATGCGAGACCCGGGACCCACCCCAACATTCGGCCGGATTTCGACGTGGGTCCCGGATCGCGCCCAAATGCCAGGTTGCTCAAACCTTGAGGGCGCGTCCGGGATGACAGGAGCGCCAGTACCGCGCCCGCCATCAGCTCCCACAGCCGGAATGGCGTCAGGTAGAAACCTGCAACAGGCCACACCTGCACCGCCCACACACTCGCCCCGAACGAAGAGATCAAGATCACGCCGATGCCGATGATCCGTCCACGCCATTCCCACTTGCGCATCAGGAACAGCACCGCGGGGAACACCAGATAGAACTGCTCCTCCACTGCCAGCGACCAGGTATGCAGCAGCGGCTTGACCGTCGCCGCCACATCCCAATAGCCGGCCACATTGGTGAAATGGATGTTCGACCAGAACAGCGCCGCCGCCAGCGCACTGTCGCCGAAGCGCACGAAATCGGCCGGGAACAGCATCATGCTGCCCGCCGCCGCACAGGCTGCCAGCACCAGGAACAGCGCCGGGAAAATGCGCCGCACCCGCCGCTCGTAGAAAGCGAGGAAGGAGAACCGGCCGCCTTCCAATTCCCGATCGATGATGCCGCAGATCAGGAAGCCGGAAATGACGAAGAAGATATCGACGCCGATGAAGCCGCCTTGAAAACCGGGCGCGCGATAATGAAATAGAATGACCAAGATGACGGCCAGGGCGCGCAAGCCGTCGATGTCATCGCGATGCGCCAATACGGCGCCCGCGGCGCGGCGAACGGGCTTGGCGCCGGAACTTTCGAGATCAAGGGCCATCACCCCACACTACGGATTCAAGCCTGTTCGGCAACCCGCAATCAGCCCATATCGTTGCGGTCCAACGGTGGCATTGTATCGCGCCATCGTTCCCGATATGTTCCAGGCTGTCAATGGATGCCATTCTGTGCGACGCCACAGCATGACGGGGTTGCAGGTTCCCCTCTGTCTCAGAGGGCAAAGAGGACGGACTTACGGTCCGCGGTGCGGGTACGAAGGATAATGCTGAAGAACATCTCCATACGCGGTGCGCGCGAACACAACCTCAAGAACGTCGACGTCGAGATTCCGCGCGACAAGCTGACGGTGCTCACCGGCCTGTCCGGCTCGGGCAAGTCCTCGCTCGCCTTCGACACGATTTATGCCGAAGGCCAGCGCCGCTATGTCGAATCGCTGTCGGCCTATGCCCGCCAGTTCCTCGAGCTGATGCAGAAGCCCGATGTCGACCACATCGAAGGCCTGTCGCCCGCCATCTCCATCGAACAGAAGACGACCTCGAAGAACCCGCGCTCGACGGTCGGCACGGTCACCGAGATCTACGACTATCTGCGCCTGTTGTTCGCCCGCGTCGGCGTGCCCTATTCGCCCGCCACCGGCCTGCCGATCGAAAGCCAGACCGTCAGCCAGATGGCCGACCGTATTCTCGCCCTGCCCTCCGGCACGCGGTTGTTCCTCAACGCCCCGATCGTGCGCGGCCGCAAGGGCGAGTACCGCAAGGAATTCGCCGAGCTGCAGAAGAAGGGCTTCCAGCGCGTCAAGGTCGACGGAAAATATTATGACCTCGGCTCCGTCCCCGCGCTCGACAAGAAGCTGAAGCACGACATCGAGGTGGTGGTCGACCGCATCGTGGTCAAGCCCGACATCGGCAACCGCCTGCCCGACTCCATCGAAACCGCGCTGGGGCTTTCCGACGGCCTCGTCATCGCTGAATTCGCCGACGAGAAGGAAAACGGCAAGCCGAAGCAGATGATGATGTCGTCGAAATTCGCCTGCCCGGTCTCCGGCTTCACCATTCCCGAGATCGAGCCGCGGCTGTTCTCCTTCAACAACCCGCACGGCGCCTGCCCGGCCTGCGACGGCCTGGGAACGCAGCTCTATTTCGATCCGGCCTTGATCGTTCCCGACGAAAGCCTGACGCTGCGCACCGGCGCGCTGTCGCCCTGGCACAAATCCTCGTCGCCCTATTACCTGCAGACGCTGGAGGCGCTGGCCAAGCACTACAAATTCTCCCTCACCGTGCCGTGGGAAGACCTGCCCAAGAAGGTGAAGGACATCATCCTCTACGGCTCCGGCGAGGACGAGATCAAATTCGTCTATGACGACGGCATGCGCCGCTACGAGGCCAAGAAGACCTTCGAAGGCGTCATCCCCAATATGGAGCGGCGCTTCAAGGAAACCGATTCCTCCTGGATTCGCGAGGAACTGGAGCGCTTTCAGGACACATCGCCATGCGATGTCTGCAAGGGCTATCAGCGCGTGAAGGTCGACGGCGCCTTCTACGAGATCCAGGAGGTCAAGCCGCTCGACAAGTAATTCACCCACGACATTGACGTGGTGGTCGATCGGCTGGTGGTGAAAGGCGAAAT
>JBJKRM010000483.1:0-14425 GCA_046704685.1 Rhizomicrobium sp. | reverse complement strand
TCTACGGCATCTGGGGCCTGTTCGTTTTCGCCCCCTATTTCCAGCAACATCTGCAACCCTGGATCGTCGACGCTCTTGCCGATGTGCCGGTGCTGCAAGATCTTTTCGCGGGCCCGCCCTACGGCATCGGTATTTTCACCGCCGCGTTCATTCTCACCATCATGATCCTGCCGTTCATATCGGCGGTGACACGGGACGTCTTCACCACCGTGCCGTCGACGCTCAAGGAATCGGCCTATGCCCTCGGAGGGACCACCTGGGAAGTCGTCCGGCATGTGGTGCTGCCGTTCTCGCGCAGCGGTGTCGTCGGCGGATCGATGCTGGCCTTGGGCCGCGCCCTTGGCGAAACCATGGCGGTGACCTTCGTCATCGGCAACGCCCACCGCATTCCTGAATCCCTGTTCGCGCCCGGCACCAGCATCTCGGCGGCCATCGCCAACGAATTCACCGAGGCCGTGGGGCCCCTCTACCGCTCGTCGCTGATCGAAGCAGGCCTTATCCTCTTCATCATCAGCTTCATCGTTCTGGCGGCCGCGCAGCTCCTGCTGCGGACACTCGAGCGCCGCGCCGGAGGCATCTCGGGATGATCGTGAACAGCAGCCTCCATCTCCGGCGCAAAGGCCGCAACGCCTTCTTCCTTTCCATGTCCGCTTTTGCGGCGCTGTTCGGCCTGTTCTGGCTGGCGTTGATCCTTTACTCGCTCTTCTACAAAGGCATCAGCGGCATCACGCTGACGGTTTTCACAGAGTCGACGCCGCCGCCGATGATGGATGGCGGTCTGGCCAACGCCATCTTCGGCAGCCTTGCCATGAGCTTCACCGCGGTTGCGGTCGGCACGCCGATCGGGCTGTTTGCCGGCACCTACCTGGCGGAATATGGACGCTATTCCTGGGTGTCCGGCGTCGTGCGCTTCGTCAACGACATCCTTCTCAGCGCGCCGTCGATTCTGATCGGCCTGTTCGTCTACGTCATCGCTGTGATGGTGGCACCAACGCATACGTTCTCCGGCTGGGCGGGCGCCGCCGCACTGGCCGTCATCGTCATACCGGTCGTGGTGCGCACGACGGAGAACATGCTGCTGCTGGTCCCCAACGGCCTGCGCGAGGCCGCCGCGGCGCTCGGTGCGCCGCGCTCGGTATTCATCCGGGCGGTGACCTGGCGGGCGGCCAAAGCCGGAATCGTCACCGGCGTCCTGCTGGCCGTGGCGCGCATCTCGGGCGAGACGGCCCCGCTGCTCTTCACCGCATTCGGCAACAATTTCTGGAGCACGGACATGAGCAGTCCGATCGCCAGCCTGCCGGTCGTCATCTTCAATTTCGCCATGAGCCCGTATGAAAACTGGCACACGCTCGCCTGGGCCGGCGCGCTCATCATCACCGCTGCCGTGCTAGCCATCAGCATCATCGCCCGGGTGCTCGAATCATCAAAGAAGAGTTGAGTCATGGAAGCCGTCGTTAAGCCCAGCGTCAAAATCGCGGTCAACGAGCTCTCATTCTACTACGGCGCCACCAAGGCGCTGAAAAACGTGACCGTTCCGATCCACGACCGCAAGGTCACCGCCTTCATCGGGCCGTCCGGCTGCGGCAAGTCCACGCTGTTGCGCGTTCTCAACCGCATCTACGAGCTTTATCCCAATCAGCACGCCGAGGGCGAAGTGCTGCTCGACGGCGAGGACATCCTGCATTCCAGGCAGGACCTCAACCTGTTGCGGGCCCGGGTCGGAATGGTTTTCCAGAAGCCGACGCCATTCCCCATGACGATCTACGAGAACATCGCCTTCGGCATCCGGCTGTACGAGAAGATGCCGCGCTCCGAGATGGAAGGACGCGTGGAAGACGCCCTGCAGCGCGCCGCCTTGTGGAGCGAGGTCAAGGACAAGCTGAAGGAATCCGGCCTGTCGCTGTCGGGCGGCCAGCAGCAGCGCCTTTGCATCGCCCGCACGGTCGCCACCAAGCCCGAAGTGATCCTGCTGGACGAGCCGTGTTCGGCGCTCGATCCGATCTCGACCGCCAAGATCGAGGAGCTGATGGACGAGTTGGTGAAGGACTACACCATCGTCATCGTCACCCATAACATGCAGCAGGCCTCGCGCACCTCGGACTACACCGCCTTCATGTATCTCGGCGAGATGATCGAATACGGCGACACCGAGCAGATCTTCACGGCTCCGTCGAACAAGAAGACCGAGCAGTACATCACGGGCCGGTTCGGATAATTCTCCCCGTTCTCGTCTGAGGGCTACACGTAATCCTCGGCCAGCGTGGCATCGTTTTGCGGCGCGCGCGACACGGCGTTCATCAGAACGCTCAGCCCGACGCAAACCACCAGATTGACGCCCAGCGCCGCCACGGCGACGTAGCAGGGCACCGCCATGCCGAACAGGTGCAGGGTGTAGATGGCCGATTTGAAGGAGGACTGCGCCACCATCCAGGTGCCTGCGCCCATGCCGGCCGCCCAGCCGATCAGCAGCGCCGGCGGCCTCAGCCAGCGCATGTACAAGCCCAGCATCACGGCGGGAAGCGTCTGGCTGATCCATACTCCGCCGAGAAGCTGCAGGACGATGGCATAGGTCTGCGGCAGCAGGATGATGAAGAGCAATCCTCCCGCCTTCACCACCAGGGAGGAGATCTTGGCCACGCGGCTTTCCTGGGCGTCGCTGCAACCGGGGCGGATGTATTCCTTGTAGATGTTGCGGGTGAACAGGTTGGCCGAGGCGATCGACATGATGGCCGCCGGCACCAGGGCGCCGATGCCGATGGCCGCGAAGGCCACGCCCACCATCCAGCCCGGGAAGCTGTGCAACAGCAGCGCCGGCACGGCGAAATTCGGCCCGAAGGCTTTGAAGCCTGCCGCGTATTGCGGCATCGCGCTGACGCCGGAGGCGATGGCCATGTATCCCATCAGGGCGATCAGACCCAGCGCCAGCGAATAGGCCGGCATGATGATGGCGTTGCGCCGGATCACCTCGCGCCCCGATGACGACAGCACGCCGGTGATCGAATGCGGATAGAGCAGCAGGGCCAGTGCCGAGCCGAAGGCCAGCGAGGCATAAGCCGAAGCGGAGCCGAGGCTGCCGGCCGGAGCGGGCGCCAGCAGCAGTTTGGTTGACGGAACACTGGCGAAGATGTGGCCATAACCGCCAAGCTGCATCGGCACCACGATGATCACCGCCAACACGGTGCCGTAGATCAGCATGTCCTTGACCACCGCGATCATCGCCGGAGCGCGCAGGCCGCTGGAATAGGTGTAGGCCGCCAGGATGGCGAAAGCGATCAGCAGCGGCAGGTCGATCACCACGCCGCCGATGCTCACCGCCAGATTGATGCCGAGCGCCGCAATCACCACCTCGATGCCGATCAGCTGCAGCGCGATGTACGGCATGGTGGCGACGATGCCGGTGACCGCCACGGCCAGCGCCAGCGTGCGGCTGCCGAAGCGGCCGCGCACGAAATCGGCGGCCGTGACATACCCTTTGCGATGGCACACCGACCACAGCCGCGGGAATACGGCAAACAGAATGGGCCACACCAACACCGTATAGGGCATGGCGAAGAAGCCCACGGCGCCGGCGCCGAACAGCAAGGCCGGCACGGCGATGAAGGTGTAGGCGGTGTAGAGGTCGCCGCCCAGCAGAAACCACGCCACGATGGTGCCGAAGCGCCGTCCGCCAAGACCCCATTCGTGCAGCTGGTTGAGATCGCCGCGCCGCCAGCGCGCCGCCACGAAGCCCAGAATGGTGACCAGCGCGAACAGCGCCGTGAACACGGCGATGGCAATTGGATCGGTCCTCATGACCGCCTCCCGCGGTCAAGCCGCCAGACGACCAAGGTCAGCAACGCGGTGATCACCACCCAGACCATCTGGTACCAGTAGAAGAAGGGCACGCCACCGAGCGCCGGCTCGATGCGGTTGTAGGACGGCACCCATAGCAGGATGAGTGGAATCAGAAGCAGCCCGTAGTGCCAACGGATACGCCGCATTGTTTGCCCCCCAAACGGTGCGGCAAGCTAAGGGCATCGGGACGGCCGCGCCAAGTGCCGCTGTGCTGCTGACCTTGGGGAAGTCATCTCAATGCAGATGGGTGATGCGCCGGAACGATAGCGCCTCGGCGATGTGGGCCCGTTTCACCGCGTCGCTGCCGGCCAGATCGGCAATGGTGCGGGCCACCCGGAGCACGCGGTGGTAGCCGCGCGCCGTCAGCTTCATCGCCTCGGCCGCATTGGCCAGGAGCTGTCCTCCGGCGGCCTCAGGAGTCGCCACGCGGTCGAGCAGCTGGCCTTCGGCCTCGGCATTGGTGCGGATGCCGTCTTCGCCATAGCGTGCCCGCTGGATGTCGCGCGCCTGGGCGACGCGCGCCGCCACCTCCGCGCTGCCCTCGGCCGGCGGCGGCAGGGTGAGATCGGCGGCAGAGACGCCCGGCACCTCGACATGGATGTCGAAACGGTCGAACAAGGGTCCGGAGATGCGCGACTGGTAATCCTGGGCGCATTTGGGCGCCCGGCCGCAGGCCTGCGCCGGATCGGAGAGATAGCCGCAGCGGCAGGGATTCATCGCCGCCACCAGCTGGAAGCGCGCCGGATAGCGCACATGGGCGTTGGCCCGCGCCACGATGGCTTCGCCGGTTTCAATCGGCTGCCGCAGGGAATCCAAAACGGCGCGTTGGAACTCGGGAAGTTCGTCGAGAAACAAAACGCCGAGATGGGCCAGCGAGACTTCGCCCGGCTTCACCCGCAAGCCGCCACCCACCAGGGCCGCCATGGAGGCGGAGTGATGCGGCGAGCGGAACGGCCGCCGGCGCGAGATGGTGCCGTCGGGCAACTCACCGGCCAGCGATTGCACCATGGAGATCTCCAAGGCCTCGCGGGCGTCGAGCGGCGGCAGGATTCCCGGCAGCCTCTGGGCCAGCATCGATTTGCCGGCGCCCGGTGGCCCGATCATCAGCATGGCATGGCCGCCGGCGGCCGCAATTTCCAAGGCCCGCTTGGCGGTCTCCTGTCCCTTGACGTCTTTCAGGTCTGGAGCGGAGGTGCGGTCCTCGGCCAGCTTGGCCGTCGGGCGGTTGAGGACCTGGACGCCCCGCATGTGGTTGACCAGGGCAATCAGAGAGGGCGTGGCGATGATCTCCACATCGCCGGCCCAGGCCGCTTCCGATCCACACGCCGCCGGGCACACCAGTCCGCGCCCCTGTTCCGAGGCGGCCAGTGCGGCCGGCAGAACGCCGGTCACCGCAATCGCCTGCCCGTCGAGCGACAGCTCGCCGACCGCCACATAGCGCTCCATCTCGCTGCTCGGCAGCACGCCCATGGCGGCCAGCAAGCCGAGCGCGATCGGCAGGTCGTAATGGCTGCCTTCCTTGGGCAGATCGGCGGGCGCGAGATTGACCGTCACCCGCTGCCAGGGCATGGCCAGCCCGATGGCCGACAGCGCCACCCGCACCCGCTCCTTGGATTCGGCCACCGCCTTGTCGGCCAAGCCGACAATGGCGAACTGGCCGCTGCCGGTATCGGAGACATGCACCTGCACGTCGACGGCCAGTGCCTCGATGCCTTGGAAGGCAACGGTGTAGATATGGGCGATCGTCATGACAGCGGCAGGATCAGGCCGGCGGCCGCGCCGGCGATCAACTTGCGCGCCAAGTAACCCAGACTATAGGACAGAATCAGCCAGACGTCGCTCTTCACGAACTGCGCATTGCGCAGGACGATCACCAGAGGCCCGGCCAGGAAGGCCAGGAACCCAATGCCGAGACCATCCCACACGCTATCGGCCCCGGACACGGCGCACAGCGCCACCACGCCGGCGGACATCACAAAGCCCAGCACCACCGACCAGATCATGGCGCTGCGGGTTTCGCCGTCGCGCACGCCGGGCCACCAGATTTCCGGATAGCTGTTGTGGGATTCATGAAACAGCACGCCCATGAACAGCCAATCCGTCAGAATGGCGACAAGTCCGCTGATCAGGATCGCCGCAACGACTGTTCCCATCACCACCACCCCTGCTTGTCCGGTCCTGGCAATCTAGCGTGCTTTGCGGAGGCTTGCACCGCCGGCACGCGCAACCGAATTTCGCGGCCCGCCGCGACGGCGACAAAGTGCGACGTGGTGCAAGACAGTCGCACTGCGATTTTACCGGCTGCTCTGCCACACCGTGGTGCGCCGGCTGCGGCAAGCCTCTGGCAAAAGGCGGCGTGAAGACCAATACTCTGACGGTGTTCCGATATTCCGGTTGGTGCCCATGAAGCTGAGGCTGTTGGCGGTTGCCGCACTGCTGCTGGTGGCGGCCAGGGCCGAGGCCCAGGACAACGGTTTCACCAAAGGGCCGGATGGATCCGTTGTCCACGACGCCTCCGGATTCGTCTGTCCGCTCAAGATCGGCAGCTTCACACGCGACACGGCTGGTCTGCGCGATCCCGAGCGCAACGCCTACTACTGTGCCTATTCCGCGCTATCGGGTGTCTATGGCACGATCATCATCATGCCGCTGCCAGCGACCTTCGACCCCAAGGCGATGCTGGCCGACGAATTCGCCATTCAGGAAGGAACCGGCGGCACAGTGATCGACGAGCATGTGCACGCGGTTGGTCCGACGGGCAATGCCGTTCCGGTCTATATGCGCACCTATGAGACGGCGCGCCTCGAATCGCTGCATTACCGCACGCTGTTGGCCAGTGCTGCGGTGGGCGCCTGGGCGGTAGAGGTGATCGTCGAATATGTCTGGCCGCGCGACAAGCAGACCGAAACGGTCTTTCTCAACACCGTCACCAGAGAGGCCTTGCATGATATCGGTGCCAGGCCGGACAAGCTGAACGATTAGCACGCCGCGACGATTCTATTCCGCCGGCGCCTTGCGAAATTCCAGCAAGTCCCCAGGCTGACAATCGAGGGCGTCGCAGACCGCCGCAAGGGTCTCGAATCGCACGCCTTTCACCCTGCCGGATTTGAGCAGCGACAGATTGGCTTCGGTGATGCCGATGGTCTCGGCAAGCTCCTTGGAGCGCATCTTGCGCCGCGCCAGCATGACGTCGAGGTTGACGATAATCGGCATCAGATGAAATTCGCATTTTCGTCGGCGAGACGCCGGGCCGCCACCATCACGCGGGCAATCGCCAGGACGACGCCAGCCATGAACAGCGTGGCGACATCGTCGCTACCGAAACCGAGCGAGATCGCGCGATGGCCGGCACCCAACGGCCAAGTCAGGATGAAGGTGATCGGCGCCTGGGCGACGAAGCCGACGATCACACTGGCGAACAAGGCAACGGCGACATTGTTGAGATAGCGCAGGGCGTCATGCGAGAACACTTCGCCTTCCGCATATCGACGAAACAGCAGGCGCAGCGACCACAGGGCCCACACCGAAAAGGCCACCGGAATCAGGGCAAAACCCATCGCGCCAAGACGGAAGGCCAGGGGCACTTGCGGGCCGATTATCCCTCCCAAATGATCGAAGTCGAAGATCAAGGCTCTGGTGCTGCCGGGAAAGACAAAGGCGGCGATGACACAGGCGGGCAGGGCAACAGCCCCGACCGTCGACAGCCAGGCCATCAGCCGGCTCAAGGGTTCAAGATTGGTCGGAGCTGTGCGTGCGGCCGCCATGATCGCCTCCAAAGGCTACGATGACACCGTACCACAAGAATTAATTATCGCAATACAGAAATTAATCGTCGTAAAACATTATCAGCTAAAGACCGTCAGGCGGGTTCGGCGTGCTTGCGGATCCATTCCGTCAGCGCCTCTTCGTCGATCGCGCCCGAGGCGAGGGAAAGGATGATCGTTACGCACTGCACATCGTCGGCCATAAGTTCGAACCCGTTGAGGACAAGGAACGATTCCAGCGCTATCAGCGCGATACGTTTGTTGCCATCGGTGAAAGGATGGTTCTTTGCCAGTCCGAAGGCATAGGCCACGGCGAGGGCGGCGGCATCCGGTTTTTCATAGGCCGCCAGATTCCGCGGACGTGCCAGCGCCGACTCGAACAGACCATCATCGCGGATGCCGGAAGCGCCGCCATGTTCGGCAAGCTGTTCATCGTGTGCGGCCAGAAGGACTTTGGGGTCCAGCCAGGCCCAATTGCTCATTTTGCCAGCTCGCGGAGCGCATTGCGCCGTTTCTTCATGACGGCACGAACGGTCTTGAGTTGACGCTCTATCTCCGGATCGTACGGCGTAAGCCGGAAGCCATCCGGCGCTGGTGTCAAAATCAGCGCGTCGCCCTTTTCCACCTTGAGCACGGCCAGTGCCTCCTTGGGCAGAGTGACGCCCAGGGAATTTCCGATCTGGATGACTTTCAATGTGGCATTCATCAGCGGGCTCATTACAACATCTGTTATAACATGACGTTATAACAGATGTATGAACTCCGCAAGTCCTATTCCGGCGCCAAGGTGACCTTGATACCGTCCAGCTCGTCCGAGCAGGTGAGTTGGCAGGACAATCGCGAGTTGGGCTGCACGGCGAGCGCCATGTCCAGCATGTCGACCTCGGCCTCGGACGGCGGCGTGAGTTTGTCGTACCAGTCGCCCTCCACATAGACGTGGCAGGTGGCGCAGGCACAGGCGCCACCGCATTCGGCGGTGATGGGAAGCCCCGCGTCGCGCAGCATTTCCATGATCGTCCAGCCGTCGCGGCCTTCGATCTCCACTTCCTTGCCTTCGCGGTCCTTGGCGAAAATCTTCATGGTGTCGGTGTCCTAACAGCGCGATCGGAAAAGTGCGGAGCGGTTTTCCGATAAATCGCGCGATAAATAAACTACCCGGTCACGCCCAGCTTCTTCTGCAGATTGGAGGACGAGGTGGTGTACTGGAAACGCAGCTTCTCATTGGGGCGGCAGATATGGAACGCCGCTTGTGCCATCAGGGCTGCTTCATGGAAGCTGGAGAGGATCAGCTTCAGCTTGCCCGGATAGGTGATGATGTCGCCGATGCCAAAGATGCCCGGCAGCTCGCTTTCGAACTTGGCGGTATCCACCGGGATCAGGTTCTCATGCAAATTGATGCCGAATTCGGCGAGCGGTCCCAGCTTGATGGTAAGGCCGAAGAAGGGAAGGAAAGCGTCCACTTCCAGCTGGGATTCCTGCTTGTCGTGCCCCATCAGGGTAACGGCCTGCAGCTGGCCCTTTTCGCCGTGCAGCGCCTTCACGCTGGCGATCTTGAAGTTGATCTTCCCGGCCGCGGCGAGCTCACGCATCTGATTGACGCTGTGCTGTGCGGCGCGGAAGCCGTCGCGGTGATGCACCAAGGTCAGGCTGCCGGCGATCGGCGCCAGATTCAGCGTCCAGTCGAGAGCGGAATCACCACCGCCGGCGATCAGGATGTTCTTGCCGCGGAACGATTCCATCTTGCGCACCGCGTAGTGCACCGAGGTGCCCTCGTAAGACTCGATTCCGGGAACCGGCGGGCGCTTGGGAACGAAGCTGCCGGCTCCGGCCGCGATCACCACCACCGGCGCGATCAGTTCCTTACCGGCATCGGTGGTCAGCTTCCAACGGCCGTCGCTGAGCCTCGTCAGCCCCGCAGCCATCTCGCCAAAATGGAACGTGGGATTGAAGGGCTTGATCTGTTCCATCAGCCTGTCGACCAATTCCTGGCCGGTGACGATCGGCAGCGCCGGGATGTCGTAGATCGGCTTCTCCGGATAGAGTTCGGTACACTGGCCGCCCGGACGGTCGAGGATGTCAACCAGATGGGCTTTGAGGTCCAAGAGACCCAGTTCGAACACGGCAAACAGGCCTGCCGGGCCCGCGCCAACGATCACGACATCAGTCTGGATGGGTTCACTCATTTATTTTACGATCACACCCTGTAGTACGTTTGATACCAACGCCCTTATATGTAAAAATGACCTTCACAACAATCCCCGATCCGGCGGCCCTTGCCGAGACCCCGGTCGAGGCTTTAGGACCGCGGGCTATGGAGAGCCAGAACTTGCAGATTAAGCCGCCAGATCAGTGCCTTGACATGACTGACCTGCGCGCGGAGATCGACCGGATCGATCGCTTGTTGATAGGGCTCCTTTCCGAGCGCCAGCGCTATATCGAACGGGCCGCGGAAATCAAATCCCATCAGCGCGACATACGCGACGAAGCCCGGATTGCCGATGTGCTGGAAAAGGTCGCGGCGGCGGCTGTTCAGGCCGGACTCAACCCGGAAATCGCCTGCGCCGTCTGGCGCGAACTGATTGAACGCTCCATCGCCCACGAGTTGGCGCGCTTCAAAATTCGCAATCTCACTGCTTCAGATAATCCCGGATGAAGGCCTGAACGTCGTCCGAATTGCTCTTGAGCAGAGCGATGGCGATGGAGGCATTGCCGCGGTCGCGGATGGGATCAATCGGCTCGGCCGCCGCCGCTGCATCGGCGAAGTCGAAGGCGCCGATACCGCGCGCCGCGCCCTTCAGCGTATGGGTGATCTCCTTCCACGCCTTGGCGTCGCGGGCCTCGAGAATGGCGCGCAGCTTGCCGACCATCTCGGTGCACTGGTTGTCGAAGAGCCTCAACACTTCGGCGTTGAGCGCCTCATCGCCGCCGGTGTAACGGGACAGATGATCGAGATTGACGGCTTGCTTCGGCATGGCGAGACCCCTCGAAGGCCCCTAGCATGGGTCAATGAAGTCAACGTGCCGTTAACATCTGGACATTCGGCTCACTGCGGCAGCCAGCCGTTGGGGAACGGCGATAGGCCGAACAGGCTGAAGTGGAACCACAACAGCAGGCCCAAGACCGCCAAGGCGGCGACGATGCGCCAGTCGAAATATTCCCTCGCCACGAATTTGTTGCGCCCGGCGACGATCGCCGCAAAAGGGATGATCGAGGTCTGCGCCGAGATCTTTTGCCAGTCTTCCGGCCGTTTGCGGTGCACCTTGCGGTCGATGGCTTTGGTGCCGACGACAGCAACGATCAGGAAGGTCCCAAAGAAGATGGTGGAGGCCAACAATCCTGAGCCGACCAGGTGGAAGCCCGACCACAAAGCCACGCCGATCAAAAAAGGATGCCGCGTGATGCGAAGGACGCCTTTGATCTCGGCCTGGGCCTGGCCCGCCGAGGTGGGATTCAGCCGCAAAACACCAGGGACAACCAGCAAAAAGGCCAAACCCACCACGGGGATACCAAGATTGCGCAGGCCCTGGCCGGCATCGAATAGAACAGTGTTCGCGGCACTGACCGAGGCGTGATTGTAAGCCATGCACAGCCACACCACGGCGCCCAACGAGGTCAAGGCAAAGAGCCCCCTGTAAGCATTCTCACCGATTATGCCGGTGATGATGTCACGTAGCCTGGTGCCGGAAATCCCCAGATGAATGGCGAGAAACACGCCGCTCGCCGCCATCAAACCGCCCATGGAATCCCCCTCGTGTCCATTGGCGGGGCTACAGAGCCGTGCAAAACCCAGCGCTTGCTCTCGCGCCAACCGGGTCAGCATGGTTAAACTCGTCCCGCCCAGTGTGTGAGGATGTACATGGCGTCGCCCGCAAACGATCGCAACCCTCCTTCCCTTCTGCAAAACGCCGATGGCCTGAACGCGCCAGAAGAGCCACGGCCGCGGCGGCGCACTTCCGGCGGCTCGCTGCTGGGCCTGATCGTGGCGGCGATCCTGGCTGGTTTCTGGGTGGGCGGCGCCGGCGCTTATGTCAGCGGTATCCTAGCCGCTAAGGGCTTGAACGGACTCGATTTAAAGACGATCGCCCTCTATTCGGTGGTGACCGTCGTGCCGCCGCTGCTGTTTCTGATTGTCGCCTGGGCTTTGGCCCGGGGCCAGGCCATGGCGGGCGCCGCAACCGCCCTGGTCGACGCCACCGACCGGCTGTTCTCGGCCGATGAGACCGCCTCCCGCACGGCCGCCCGCCTGGGGCGGGCGGTGCGTCGCGAGCTCGATGCCCTGAATGCCGGCCTGGACGGCGCCTTCACCCGCCTCAGGGCCCTGGAAAGCGTGCTGGAAAGCCAGATTGCCGCCCTGGACGAGGCAGGAGCCCGGGTGGATGTGCGCGGCGAGGCCCTGGCGGCCCGCCTCACCCAGGAGCGCGAGCGCATCGAAGGAGTGGCTTCCACCCTGGCCGACGCCGCAGCCCGGGCAGGAGAGACCGTGGCCGGACGTGCCGCCCAGCTCAAATCCACCATCGAAGCGGCCGAAAACACCCTCAAATCGGCCGGCCAGTCGCTGGATTCCCAGGCTGCTGGATTCCGCCAGGCGGCTGGGGCTGCTGCCGACGCGCCGCACGCGGCGGCGGTCGAGCTCGACAAGCAGGCCAAGCGCATCGAATCCGTGGCCGATGCGGCGATGGCCCGTGCCGAATTCGTGCTCGGCCGCCAGGAGCGTCACCGCGCTGCCATGAACGAGCTGATGCAGCGGCTCAAGGACGACAGCGCCGCCTTCGAGACGGCGCTCTCCGGCCAGCGCGCCACGCTCGAACTGGCGCTGGGGTCCTTCGCCACCGAGGCCCAGCGCTTCGAAACCATGACCAGCGATGCCGAACGGCATTTCGAGCTGATCATGGCCAATGCCTCGACGCGCACCAGCCAGCTGGCGCAGAGTTTTTCCAAGGAAGCCGAACGGCTGAAGGAGATCGGTGATTCCGCCAACAGCACCATCGCCCATCTCATCCAATCGCTGCAGGAGGCCGGTGTCGGCGCCCAAACCCTGATCGGCGAGACCGCAGGCCAAGCCAAGGCCGACGCCAAGGCCTTGGTGGGCGAAGCCATGGCCGAATGCGAGCGGCTGCTGCGCACCGCCGGCGAACTCTCCGCCGAGGCCAATGAAATCCGCACCGCCCTCGCCAAAGCGGTGGAAGAAGTGGAGCACCACCTCCTCACCCTGCCGGGCATCGCCCAGCAAGAGGCTCAGCGGGTGCGCCAGATGGTGCGCACCGAAACCGAGCAGATCCTGGATCTGTCGGCCCGCACACTGGCCACCGTGCATGCCCGCACCACGCCGCGGCCGGCCCCACGCGAGCGCGTGGAAGAGCCGCCGCCGGAAGCCGACGACGGGCTTCGCGGTCTGGCGCGCAAGCTCACGCAACGCGGCCGCAAGAAGGAAGAGGAGCGTCCCGTCGAGCCCAAGAGCTGGCAGATGTCGACACTGCTCGCTGCCGCCGAAACCGGCGATGCTCGCAAGGATTTGCGGCCCGCCGCCGCCGCCGCGCTGGGCGCGCTGCAGGCTGTGCTCAACGACATGGCCATCGATCTCGGCGCCATCTCATCGGAGGCTGATCCGCACGAGGACGAATGGCGGCGCTATCTCGCCGGCGACCGTGCGGTGTTTGCCCGCAAGCTGGCATCCACCATCGACGATTCGATGGTTCACCGTATCACCACGCTCTATCGCGAGAACGCGCGCTTCCGCGATTCCGCCAATGCCTACATGCAGGACTTCGAGGCGCTGCTGACGCGGGCGCGCGAAGGCGATGGTGGCGGGCTGCTCGCCTCCACCATCCTGTCGGCCGACACCGGCAAGATCTATCTGGTGATGGCTTACGCGCTGGGACGGCTGTAGGTCCTGCTGCGTTCTGCCCGGATGTCATCCCGGACGCGCCCGCGACGGTGTCGCCATCCGGCGCTTGGGCGCGATCCGGGACCCACCTGGAAATCCGTCAGGCGTTGAAGTGGGTCCTGGCACTGCGCCCTCCTTCGCGCCCCACGCTTCGGACGGCTTGGCCGGGATGATAGTAGTGGTGAAATACGTTTTCCGACGATCGTCGTGGGTGCTTACGAAAGCCGCCTCAGCCGCGCCGCATAGAACCCATCCATGCCGCCGCGCCCGGCGAGATGGCAGGGCAGGGTGCGCAGGTCGCCATTGGCGTCAATCCATTGCGCCATGCCGAACACGTCGTCCGGCACCACCGCTTCGCGCCGGAAGCCTGTTTGACGCGCCAAAAATGCATCCACCTGCTCCGGGCCTTCTTCGCGCTCCAGCGAGCAGACCGCGAACACCAGCAAGCCGCCGGGCGCCACCATCTCCGCCGCGCTGTCCAACAGCTCGCCGGACAATTGCGAGCACAACGTCACGTCGCCGGCGTTTTTGATCCAGGGCAGCTCGGGATGGCGGCGGATAGTGCCGGTGGCGGTGCAGGGCGCATCAAGCAGAACGAACGGCGCCGGCTCCGCGGGGCGCCAATCGCGCGCATCGCCGATCACGGTTTGGGCCTTCAACCGCAGCCGTTCCAGATTGGCTGTCAGCTGCGCCATGCGTGTGGCCTCGCGTTCCACCGCAGTGACATTGGCGCCGGCCGCCGCGAGTTGGGCCGTCTTGCCGCCCGGAGCGGCACAAAGATCGATCACCGTCTGCCCGTTCACCTCGCCGAGCAGGCGCGGCGGAAGCGTGGCGGCGGCATCCTGCACCAACCAGTGACCTTCGGCATACCCAGGCAGAGTGTCGACCCGCGACGGCTCTTTAAGACGCTGCACCCTCCCGCACAGCATTTCGGCGTAGTCGA
>JBJKRM010000482.1:0-2580 GCA_046704685.1 Rhizomicrobium sp. | reverse complement strand
TGAACACCGGCACGCGGGCGCAGGTTGCCGTCACCTGGATATCGGGGTCGAGGATCTTCTGCACCTCGACCAACATCTTCCATTCCTCCTTGGTGAATCCGGAGTCGAGGAAGACATCGATATGCGGGATGACGTTGAAGGCGATCTGCTTGGGGAAGCGCTCCGCCTCGATGGGGTCGGCGACGAAGACGGCGCGCGTCTGGCGGAACAGTTCGTCCATCGCCTCCTTTCCGGCCCCCGACACCGACTGGTAGGTCGACACCACGCAGCGCTTGATGGTCGCCTCGTCGTGCAAGGGCTTGAGGGCCACGACCAGCTGCGCCGTCGAGCAATTGGGGTTGGCGATGATCCCCTTCTTGATGGCGCCGTCGAGCGCTGCCGCATTCACTTCCGGAACGATCAGCGGCACCTCGCGGTCCATGCGCCAGGTCGACGAGTTGTCGATGACAATGGCGCCCTGGGCGGCGATCTTGGGCGACCACTCCTTGGAGACCTTGCCGCCGGCGCTCATCAGGACGATGTCGGTGCCCTTGAAGTCGTAATAATCGAGCGCCTTTACCTTGAGCGTGCCGTCCCCGAAGGAAACATCGACACCCACGGATTTGGTGGAGGCCAGGGCCACGACCTCGCTGGCCGGAAACTGACGCTCCTTGAGGACGCTGAGCATTTCCCGGCCGACATTTCCGGTCGCGCCGACGACGGCGACTTTGTACGACATGCGATTGTTTCCAAGGATGGCAGCCGACAGATACAGGACTGGCAGCGCTTGGGGAAGGTCGTGGCGGGGGCTTGCCGCCAATCGGCGGCCGCATATTTTTGGTTACCACGGCAAACAGCAGCAGTCCTCAAGCGGATATCTCACAATTGATCCGGCGCCTGCGACCCGGAGGAATGGTCTGTTGGCCCTGGTCGATGCTAGGCTGATGTCCAGCGGGTTCCCGCAACGATGAGGCTGCAATGACGATCCGGGGAGTGGGGGTGGCGGGTGTTTGTGCGCTCGCCCTGTGTGTCGCCGCCAGCGCCATGCCCAAGCGGGCAAGGCACATGAAATGCGCCGACCCGGCGGAAGTCACCGCTATGCAAACGGCCGCCATACAGCAGCAGCTGATGGATGCCGCGCTCACCTGCGGGGAGGTGGCGCGGGAGAATTACAACGCCTTCCAGACGCGGTTTGCGACCGATCTGCAGGCCTCCGACAAGCTGATGTTGCGCATGTTCGACCGCATCATGGGCCACTGGAAGGGCGAGAAGGCCTACAATCTTTTCAAGACCGAGCTGGCGGCAAAAGCCGAGTTGCGGCGGACCCACAACCATAGCGACTTTTGCCAGGAGGCTAATTTGGTGGTGGCGGCCGCTCTTGGTCCGGCCAAGATCAGCCTGCGTGATTTCGTTGCCGGCGTTCCCACCACCGAATTGGAAAGTGGCGTGGACACCTGTTCGGTCGAAGTGGGCGTGACGCTGCACGGCATCAAGGCCGGGCCGAACATCGTGCCGACGCCCAATCCCCTGCGCATGGCCAAGCTGGCCGCTCCCGAAGCGGCGGCACCGGTCCCGGCACCGGCGCACTGACGCGACCGCGGCACGCTTGAATCGATCCGGGCCCGCGATCACTCGCGGGCCCTTTTGCTTACAAGCAGAAAGGGCGGGCCTTTCGGCCCGCCCTTCCTTTCAGGGGTCTCAGTCAGGATCGATCAGTCACCCAAATCGATGACTGCGCGGCGGTTTTGCGGCTCGCGCACGCCCGGGCCCGTCGGAACGAGCAGGTCGTGGAAGCCCTTGCCTTCGATCGCGATGGTCGAGCCGTCCATGCCTTCGCGGACCATCTCGTCCTTCACGGCCTGGGCGCGGGCGACCGACAGCTTCATGTTGTACTTGTCAGAGCCGACCGTGTCGGTATGGCCGGTGATCTGCACCTTCACGAAGCCGTTCTTCTTTGCCGTCTGCACCGCTTCCGAAACCACGGCCAGGGCCGCTTCGGTGAGGTTCGCCTTGTTGAAGTCGAAGAAGACGATGTACGTCTTCACCGGCGGCGGCGGCGGCGGGGGTGGCGGCGGCGGAGGAGGCGGCGGAGGAGGCGGCGGCGGCGGAGGAGGCGGCGGAGGCGTCAGGAAGAACCGCATGTTCAGCATGAACACGTGTTCGCCCGGTGCTCCCATGGACACCGTGCAACCCGTTCCGCAGGTGCCCTCGACGTTGCCGTCGAAGTAACGATAGCGATAGCCGAGGCCGATGTCGGTCGTATCACTCAGCGCGTAGTCCAGTTCGACGATGCCTTGGGCGGCGAGGCGCACCTTGTGCTCGTTGAAGAACACTGTGCTGCCGGTCTCAAACTTCGTGCCCATATTGGCGGCGCCGATGCCACCGCCGAAGCTCAGGGTCAAACGGTCGTTCGACGGAATCTTGTAGTCGTAGAGGACGTTGACGAAGTCCGACCACGTGTTGATCGTGCCCTTGAAATCGGTCGAACCGCTGTACATGCCGGTCAGGCCGTGGGTGCTGTAGCCGACTTCGTTCTCGAGGCGGAAATTGTTGTCGAAACGATACCCGAAGGCACCGGTGAGCAGCACGCCATCGCCGGGT
>JBJKRM010000481.1:0-3858 GCA_046704685.1 Rhizomicrobium sp. | reverse complement strand
ACTGCCTGCCGACCCTGCATGTTTATCCGCTGCTGATCGATTTCGAATCGGCCGGGCTGACGCGCGCGGCCGTGATGGCCAAGCTGGCCGAACAGGGAATCGGCACGCAGGTGCATTATTATCCGGTGCACCGTCAGCGCTATTACGCGACACGCTACGGCCGCAGCGAACTGCCGGGCGCAGACCGCTATTACGCGCGGGCGCTCAGCCTGCCGTTCTTCGCCTCGATGACCATCAGCGACGTCAGTCGCGTGGTCGAGGCCCTGGCCCGTATTCTTTTCGCGAAATAACGCGGCGCAAAAAGAGAGCGGTGGCCGCCGGCTCTCGCCCACGGCCACCGCTTCTTTTTTACCCCAACCCACGCCCCGGGGAGAGAGGCTTCCACCTCTGTCATCGGAAAGTGGTGGCGGACGCCGGTGCGCCCGCCACTGAAGAAGAACTTACCGGAACAGAGACAGAATGATCTGCGGCGCCTGATTGGCGATCGACAGTGCCTGCACGCCCAGTTGCTGCTTGGTCTGCAACGAGGTGAGCAGAGCGCTTTCCTGCGCCATGTTGGCGTCGACGAGATTGCCGATACCGGCGGTCAGTGCGTCGGACAGCTTGTTTGCGAAATCGAGCTGGATCGAGAACTTGGTCGAACCGGCCGACAACTTGGACAAGGCAGAGTTGACGTTGATCAGAGAGGCCTGGACGGTGGCAACCATCGTCGAGGCTTTCGCCGAGGTCGAGATCGTGCCGGTCGCAGCGATCGTCACAATCGAGCCACCGAGCGACATGTTCTCGGCGTTGACGGTCACGTGGCGCGAGCCGTCCGCAGAGGCCAGAGCCGTGATCTGCGTGGTCGAACCGTCGACCAGGTTGAAGCCGTTGAACACGGCGTTCTTCGTGATGGTGGTGATCTGATCGCGCAGAGCGACGAAGTCCTGATTCATCGCCTGACGGCTTGCCGTGTCGATCGAGGTGTCGGCGGCCGCAAGGGCTTTCTGCTTCATCTGCACGAGCAGGTCGGAAATGGACTGTCCGGCTGACATGGCGACGTCGACCGACGACATGGCATTGCTCAGGCTGTCCGAAACGGCCGAATAACCGGCCACGTTACCACGCATGTTCTGCGCGATGGCGAATACGGCACCGTCGTCCTTCGCACTGGCAACCTTGTAGCCGGTGCTGATGGCAGTCTGGGCGACGGACATTTGCGATTGGGTCTGCGTCAGGTATTGCAGGGCCGTCATCGCACTGACGTTTGTATTGACGCTAAGGGCCATTTTCTTGCCTCCGTTCTGGCTGTTTACAGCGAGCGTTATGCTCTTGGGGCGTTTTGCCCCGGAGGCAGTCTTCGCAACGGCCGTGCCGCGCGGTTGTTAGTAATCGGGTTACTTTCTTTTATGGGCCGCTACGCGGCAAAGGGCGCCTCGCCGAGATTGCCTGGTGGCGCTTTTTGCCCGGCAACTATTGCCGGGTCCCGGCAAATTTTGCCGGGTTGGGGGAAATCCTTGCCGGGTAAGCAAAGACGGCGCGGGACGTGAGCCCCGCGCCGCCTTCGTTCCCTTCCCCCTCTTGTCTAATCGGAACAGAGACAGGACGGTCTGCGGAGCCTGATTGGCGATCGACAGCGCCTGGACGCCGAGCTGCTGCTTGGTCTGCAAGGCAGTGAGGGCGGCGCTTTCCTTGGCCATATCGGCGTCGACCAGATTGCCGATGCCGGAGGTCAGCGTGTCGGACAGCTTCTGGGTGAAGTCGAGCTGGACCGAGTACTTCTTGGAGCCGGCCGACAGTTTGGCCAGGGCCGAGTTGATGTTGACCAGAGATGCCTGGACCGTCGCGATCATGGACGAGGCCTTGGTCTGGGTCGAGATCGTTCCGGTAGATGCGATGGTGACGATGCTGCCCGACAGCGTCATCTTCTGCGCGCCGACAGTGATGTGACGAGTGCCATCGGCGGAAGCCAGGGCCGTGATCTGGTTGGTCGAACCGTCGATCAGGTTGAAACCGTTGAACACGGCGTTTTTGACGATGGTCGTGATCTGGTCGCGCAGGGCGACGAAATCCTGGTTCAGCGCCTGGCGGCTCGCCGTGTCGAGCGAGCTGTCGGCGGCCGAAAGCGCCTTCTGCTTCATCTGTACCAGCAAGTCGGAAATCGACTGGCCGGCGGACATGGCAACATCCACGGCCGACATGGCGCGGTTGAGGCTGTCCTGGACCGCCGTATAGCCGGCGACGTCAGCGCGCATGTTTTGGGCAATGGCGTAAGTGGCGCCGTCGTCCTTGGCGGAAGCGACTTTTAGACCAGTGCTGATCGCGCTCTGCGCCGTCGCCAGTTCGGATTGAGTCTTGTTGAGGTATTGCAGCGCAGTCATGGCGCCGGTGTTGGTATTCACGCTCAGCATTGTGAGTTCTCCACTTCCGTCTCAAAACGGTTGTTTTGACGGGGCACGACGCCCTGGGCCTCTCTCTCGCAACAGGCGTGCCAAGTGGGGAAATCGTTATAGGTTCCTGAATTTACGTGATAATTTTAAACGCCTCACGGCCTGCGGGATGGTAAATAATTGCCGACCGGCAAAAAAGAAGAGGCCGGTTTTGCACCCCGGCCTCTCGTCATCCGATGTTTTGTACCGAGATTTCAGGCGGCGCCTTGCAGGCCCTGCATGATGCTGCGGTTGATGTCGATCAAAGGTTCGAGCGGCGCCCCTTTGCGCGTCACTTCCTTGGAATAGCGTGTAACGAACAGCGACAGTGAGACGATGTTGGCGCGCAATTCCTGCGGCAGCTGGTTGCGGTCGTCCAGACAGTCGGCTGCGAGCATGCGCCACATCCGGCGGTTCCAATCCACGGCTTCCGCCAGTGGCCCACCCCGCAGTCCATCGCGTTGCGCAGAAATCAGCGCGCCGGTTACTTGGCCGAACAGCCGGTATTCGGTTTCGCGCGGATTTTCAGCGATTCGCTGCACATTTTGGTAGGCTTTGAGGGTCATAACCCAACCGCTCCCGTTCGAATTCGAACAACTTCTTGCAGAGCATGAGCGCCTTGTAATAGGAGGCGGCCATGACGTCCCGGCTGATCTCGATGCAGGTTGCAAGCGCATCGCGATTGGAGACCGCACCCATGAATTCTGTCATGCGGAGCGCAAAGTCGTTGTAGTACTGCTCGCCGTTATCCTGATCGAGGTACATCATCATGATCGGCAAATAGATCCGGCGGGCGGGGGTGACCGCATCCTCCGGCTGCATGATGTCCTTTTCTCTTAGCAAGCATGCCTTGTTCTGAATGATCAGACTGGCGCGTTTGTCGCCGTTGGCGAGAACGGCTCCGTTCAACACCAATTTCTCGCCCGGTTTGAGCGATAATTTGAGAGGCATCAAGTTCTCCCACTGGGACGGGTGAACCAGAGCTTACGAGCGATGAAGTTAAGAAATCCTATTCAAATGCCGGCGAATACGTTCACCAGCGATTAAGCAAAAAAGGGATCATATAACCAGGAGTTCAGAAAGGAATCGGGCGAATGGCCAAGCTTGCACCCGCCCCCGGAGTAGAAAGCCTTTCCGGGATGGACGCCAAGATGGAGGCCCTTGCCAAGCTCGAGGCGCTCAGCGAGGAAATGGGCGCCGAGCAGACGCGCAACAAGTCCAACCGCTATGTGCGGCAGGCGGTGCGGGCTTGGCGGCAGGGCAACATCCAGGCCGCCGGGCGGGCGGCACTGCGGGCGACCGAGATCGATGAGAACAATTCCCAGGCCTTTCAGATCCTGGCCATGTTCCTGGAGCGTATGGGCCATCTGCACAAGGCGCTTGTGACATACGAGCGCGCCTTCATGCTCGATCCCAACGACCCAGAACTCCTGATCAACCTCGGCCTCAC
>JBJKRM010000480.1:0-2674 GCA_046704685.1 Rhizomicrobium sp. | reverse complement strand
GCGTCCCCAAATGCGCTCGTAGGCCGGACTGATATACAAGCTATGATCTCCCGCGAGTTCGGCCGACCACACCACCTCGTCTATGGTTACCGCGATCAGCCTGAACCGCTCCTCGCTCTGGCGCAGTTCCGCCTCGAGCCGCGTGCGGATGCGTTCGGCTTCCTGCTTGTCGCGTTGCCTAAAAGTGAGCAACAGCGCGACGGTCAGCAGCAGCGCTGTCGACAGAAAACCTGCGGCCAGATAACCAGCGCGCTGTTCGCGATAAGGCGCCAATACCGTAGGCAGCGCCTGGCCGACGTATACGGTCAGGGGGTAGTCGGGCACTTTCTGGTAGCGATACAAGCGCTCGACACCGTCTCTCGAAGCCTTGCGGCGAAAGCCTCCCTCGCGCGGGGAATCCGGAGCGAGTCCGACGATCCCGGCCAGAGAAATCGGCGCCGATTCGGCGAAATCGTGCGCGCGCGCGATGATGCGCCCGTCGTCGCGGACCAGGGCAATGGTCGCCCCGCCGCCGAGATTGATGTCGTTGTAGATCCGTTCCAGGCTTGGGGGCGGCACGAACAGCCCCAGCACGCCGGTGAACCGACCGCCCTTGTCATACATGGCGCGGGTGAACTTGATCGTCCATTGTTGGAAAAGCGGGTCGAGTGCGGGCGCACTTATCCGCAATCCGCGCCGGCCGGACTCCTTGTCAACTTTGAAAAACGGCCTGTTCGAGACGTCGGCGCCGACGAAGCCCGGCACGCTGCTGTAGACGATCCGGCCGTTCGCGTCGACTACGACTACCTGGGAAACGTGTTCGCGCTTCAGGTGTTCTTGCTCGCTCGCGACCTGGTCGGCGAAGGACGCGTCGCCCTCTATCCAGTCTTCCTGCAGGTGCACCAGTACAAGATCGATAGCTCGCACCGAGGACGCCAGGTGCTCGGCAAGGCTGCGCGCGAGGTTGCGTCCCTCCATGTCCGCCCTCGTCAGAGCCTCGCGCTTGGCGATATGCAACCCGGCCGCGATCGTCGCCCACACCGCCAGCGCCACCAAGGCAGCGGCGGCGTAGATCGGCATTCCACTGCGGCTGATGGTGTTGAAGCGCATGGGCCGGCCTTACCCGAGCGGGCGTTCCACCCGCCCTCGTTATGATGGAATTGTTACCTTACCAGAGCCCGGCGTTTCAGGGGAAATTGCGCCGGCTGACCGACGCCAGTCGGCTGGCGCGCAAGCCCTTTGCGCGGGTCCCACATTACAAATCCTTACAAAAACTTACAACTTCGGCCGGAGCGCATTGGTATATTTTGCCTAGCAGCGTTTCCCCAAGTGTTGCATTCCTCCTTTGAGCGACACTACGCCGCTAACGGGCGGGTGGCCCCTTCTCTCCGGGCCACCCGCCTTTCAACCTGCGGGGCGGACGCGCGGCGCATGCGCCTACTCTTCCCGTACCTGTATCGCCTCCACGAGCACCCGCGCCGTTCCCTTGCGATAGAAGCCGAGCCTTTTGGCAGCGCCCATGCTGAGATCGATAATCCTCTCGCCGGACTTGGGATTGTGCGCACTCGGGAAGGGTCCGCGGTCGTTCACGCGCACGATGATGGATCTTCCGTTTTCCAGGTCCGTGACTTTCACGAACATTGGGATCGGTAGATATTTGTGCGCCGCCGTCAGGCCGTTGGGGTTGAACTCCTCTCCATCCGCGGTCATCTTGCCGCTTTCATAGCCGTACCATGATGCCACCCCCTCTTGTCGGTAATGCTTGGCCTGCTCAACCGACATCGGCACGTAACGCCTGCCGCCCACCACATAAGGTGCGGTCTTCACCTTGCCCTGTTGGATCGCCTCTCTGACGGGAAGACCGTCCATGCTTTGGATGTCCTCGTGGGTCAGCGCCCAGCCGATCGGCGCCATGACAACCTCGAAGGTGAATTGGCCGATTTTGTAGACCGTCTTGGTGGTTCCGGCGACGACCACATAAGTCTTCTTCGCCACCCACACGCTGCCGTTGAACACATCCTTGACCGCATGATAGGGCACGGTGACCACCGCGCAGGAGCCAACAAGCGCTGCTGCCGCGAGGAGAACAAGGGTCGTCCGCAGTCGTCGCATAGGCAATCGCTTGGTTGTTGGTTCGACTCGACGCTGTACTATCGCGGAACTTCTCGATGCTTGCAAGCCGATGCGCCTCGAATCGGCACCGCCGCGGCGGCAGACGCGCGCGGACGTGTTCTCCAACGACCAGGTCCCGCGTCCGGGATCTGTTGCACATTGAAACAAATGCTTACTTCTCTCACGGCGCAAGCTTGCTAACCTGAGCGCTCGGATCACCCGATCATCTTGCCCATCTATTTGGAGGTCACTGTGAATAAGTTAAGCGGCACAACGCTCGTTTCCGGTTTTCTCGCTGCAATTTCCGCGTCCGTGGCGTTTGCGCAAACCGCGCCCGGCGCACATGCCCCATACCGTTCCAGTCAAGCGCATCGATTTTGGGAACGTCCATTTTCCCGGCCAACGGAGCGTGTCGAAGCGCGCCTGGCCTACCAGAAGACCGCTTTGAAGATCACCGGCGCGCAGCAAGCGCAGTGGGATGCTTACGCCAATTTCGAGCGCAAGCAGGCACGAGAAATCGAGCAACGGTTCAAGTCCAGGCGCTGGGGCAAGCAGTGGCATGAAGAACACCACCGGCCCAATC
>JBJKRM010000479.1:0-4954 GCA_046704685.1 Rhizomicrobium sp. | reverse complement strand
CTCGAACTGGCCGCGCGCGGCGCCAAGGTCGTGGTCAACGATCTGGGCGGCGCGGTGGACGGCACCGGTGGTAACAGCCAAGCTGCCGAAGCTGTGGTCGCCGAAATCAAGGCCAAGGGGGGCACAGCGATCGCCAACGGCGCCTCGGTGACGGACGATGCGGGCGTTGCCCACCTTGTCGAACAGACGATGCAGGAATTCGGCCGCATCGACGTGCTGATCGCCAACGCCGGCATCCTGCGCGACAAGAGCTTCGGCAAAATGGAGCTGAAGGATTTCGACGCGGTGGTGCAGGTGCACCTGATGGGCACCGTCAAACCCACCAAGGCCATCTGGCAGATCATGCGCGACCAGAAATACGGACGCATCGTGGTGACGACCTCCTCCACCGGTCTGTACGGCAATTTCGGGCAGACCAATTACGGCGCGGCAAAGCTTGGCCTGGTCGGCTTCATGAATTCGCTGAAGCTTGAAGGCGCCAAGGACAACATCAAGGTCAACGCCGTCTGCCCGGTGGCAGGCACGCGCATGACCGAGAACATCCTGCCACCCGCGATGTTCGAGATGCTGAAACCGGAATATGTGACCCCGGCCGTGGTGTTCCTGGCGAGCGATGACGCCCCAACCGGCGTGATCATTTCGGCGGGTGCCGGCGCCTTCTCATCGACGCAGATCGTGGAATCGCGCGGCGTGAACCTGGGACCAAAGGCGACGGCCGACGCCGTGGCAGAAAACTGGGAAAAGATCGGGGATTTCTCCGACGCCAAGCATCTCAATGCCGGCGGCGAACACGCCCAGCATCTGTTTGCCAGACTGGGTGACTGATCTGCTTGATGGAAGGTGCCATTGGCGCGGCCCAGCAGAGCGTTTCCGTCAACGTAATCGAACGGCAGGATCAGAAGCCGGCATCGGCCGGGCGCGAGAATCTTTTCGGCGACGCATGCGATCTGGATTGCGAAAGGTCAGCGTGCGGTGCAGGCCAACGAAACACGGCGTCCACACGCTTGCCGTTGATTACGTAGTCGACACGGCATCCGGCCTCCGTGCCCAGGGCATAGCGGATGAGCTGGGTGCCCAGACCCTCACTGCGCTCAGCCGGCTCCGGCGTCTCCTCGCGCCACTCGAGGGCGACAAAATCACCATCGACGCTCCACGACAGCTCGACCGGGCCGTGACCGCCCGCAAGCGCTCCATACTTCAGCGAATTCGTGCACAATTCGTAGAGGGCCATATTCAGCCCACTGACATGATGCGCCGGGACCAGGACCGGCGGGCCTTGGCGAATCTGCAGCCCCGGATTGGGCAGGAACGGCGCCAGTGCCGAATGGATGATGTGAGTCAAATCGACATCGGACCAGCTGCTCTGCACCAGCACATCCTGAGCCTTGCCGAGCGCGACGAGGCGGTTCGACAGCAGGGATCTGTAATCTGCGGTGTTCTCTGCCTCCCGCGCCAGCTTGGCGATAATCGCCTGCACAACGGCGATGAGGTTCTTGATGCGGTGAACGGATTCGCGTGCCGCGCGATCACGCTGAGCCTCGCTTTCCGCAAGGGCATCCAATGCCAATCTGGCCTTGCCGACGATCCAACCCTGCAACGACGAGAATGCAAGATACAGGAACAAAGAGACGACTGTACGCGAATAAACAATCGCAAAACTGAAATGCGGCGACAGGAAGAAGAACCAGGTCAGCAGCGCGGTGACCAGAGCCGTGATAACCCCGATCTGCGGCCCGCCGATCAGGTCCGAGATCACGACCGACGTGTACATGGTGATGAACGGCGGCAGCTGCTCGCCGAACCAACCCTCGATCAACGGCTTGGCCACCAACCCGGCCAGCACAAGGACAACGCTGATCGCCCAAGCCGCCGGCGAACCGGTGCGAGGCCAAGCGATCGAACGGCCACCCAAGCCTCTGATCAACTTTCCCCGACGTTGGAGACGGCTGGACATATCGACCTCTCGCCTGAACACAGTATTTGCACGGCTCGCGGCACCGGTAAATGCCGTATCGCGAGGTATTACCCCACCGGTCGGACGTGTATTCGGCCGGTCAAGGCCAAGCGCATTTCTGCAAAGCAGCAGTAGTCTGCTGGGCGAGCTATTGCGTTGTCGTGTCCGTATCAGCCCCGCTCAGCGCAGGGGCTCGCGGCTGCGGTCGACCATCATATAGAGCGCCACAATCGACAACAGCGCTCCGGCCATCAGGTAGCCGGCGCCCGCCAAGGTGAAGCCTGACACCTCGATCAGCGCCGTCGCGATCAGTGGCGCCGTGCCGCCACCAAATCCCAGACCGACGTTGAAAGCCAGCGAATACCCCGAAAGCCGGTAATGCGACGGAAACAGCTCGGCCAGCATGGCGGGCGCCGTTCCCATGATCATGCCGAGTAAAACGGCGTAGCCGAACTGCGCCACGATAAAGCGCCACAGAGCGGGACCACCCGCCATCTCAAAAAAGATTATTGATGTGAAGAAAATCAGCGCGAAAGCCAGCATCAGGACGGAACGCCGCCGCAAGGCGTGGTCACTCAGCCAGCCGGCGATCGGAACGGCGGCGATCGCAACGGCCTCGGCCGCCGTATTCCAGGCCAGCGCGTCACCGCGGTCGATGCTGCCGAAACTGGAAGCGAACGTCGGCAGGAATACGAGAGTGAGATAATCGGCAACCCCGTAGCCCCAGGTGAACACCATCGCCAGGATCATGGCCCGCGGCGCCAGGCGGAAGGCCTGCTTGAGCGGCAATTCGCGCTCTTCGCCCTCTTCAACGGGCTTTGGCTCGTAGCCGGTATGCGTCAGGCGTGTGCGCATCCAATAGGCGAGCATGGCAAGCGCTCCGCCGCCGATGAACGGCAGACGCCAAAGCCACGGCAACTCCGGATGGGCTTTCGAAGCGATCACCGTAATGGCCGCCAGACCTGCCGCCAACAGATAGCCGCCGGTCGAGCCGATATTGGCGAAGCTGCCTGCGATACCGCGCCGATGGGGCGGCGAGGTTTCGATGAGATAAGAGACCGAACCGGTGAACTCGCCACCGACCGAGAAGCCCTGGAAGATACGAATGACGAGAAGGAGTATCGGCGCCCAGATGCCGATCTCGGCAAAGGTCGGCAGGAACCCGATCAGCGTCGTCGCCGCGCCCATCAGCACGACGGAAGCGATCAGCACCGTCTGGCGGCCGATGCGATCACCGATATGCCCCAACACGGCGCCGCCGAGCGGGCGCACCGCGAAGCCAATCGCAAAACCACCATAAGCGCCGATCAGCGAGGCGATCGGATCATGCGAGGGGAAGAAGTGCTCGCCGATCATCGGTGCGAGATAGCCGTAGAGCCCGAAGTCGTACCATTCGAGCACATTGCCGATCATGCCCGCACTGAGGCTGCGCACGGAAAGGCTCTTGATGCGGTTGATCGCTTCGACGCCGGTTCGCCTTCTTCCGGTGTGGGACAAAATATCTCCTCCTCAGAAGCGGCCGCTCACACCGGCCTTCGGAATTCAGAGGCTCCAGCTGAAGCCGATACGACCGATGACGAGGGTCGCAGCCAGGCCGTTATCAACCCGGCGATTGGGGATCCATTACGAG
This sequence comes from Rhizomicrobium sp., assembly GCA_046704685.1. GTDB lineage: Bacteria > Pseudomonadota > Alphaproteobacteria > Micropepsales > Micropepsaceae > Rhizomicrobium. Next base: position 1,370 of record JBJKRM010000479.1, on the reverse strand, counting down.
ATGCCCCCGGTGATATGCCACTGCCGCGCACCATGCTTGGTGAGCGCCGCGGCTATATCAACACCGGTACGGAAATCACCGTAGCCGACACAGCCCCCCGTGGATGTTACTGTAATATTTGCCCGAAAAGCCGAATTCAAGCGGAATCCCGAATCGGACAGACACCTCGACCTGTCACATCGAACGTGACGGCTTGATCGGAGCACGAATTGCGCCATATCGCGGCGCAATTGGCGCATGAGATGCAAGGCCGCGGCCAAACGTCAACCTGATTGGAAAAGCGAGCGCGCGCTCATCGAGATCCGCGCATACCAGGAAAGACCCTGCGGTTCGCGTTGTGGCGCAAGGCGAACCGCAGAGATGATATTGATGTGATCACCAGAGTGTCGAGTGGCTCACCCATCGCGGAGCGTTCGCCACCCATGCACGCAGAATCAAGATACGGCTACCATTTCACCTTGCTGTAAAGGCCGATTTCCCGGCGTATGCCATTGCTGCCCGGCGTTAAAGCCGTCGCAAAGCTGCCGCCAATAGTACCATCCGCATCGGTGAACGAGCCGTTGGTCCCTGCATCGTACTTGTAGACCAACGCCAGATCGACGCCCTTGACCGGGCTAAAGGATGTGCCGAACTGGTAATAGATGTTGTGGAACGCCCTGTGGTAGACGTCCTGCGAATAGGGCCTCACCCAATCATACCGGCCGAACACCGACCATTGTGGATCAAACTGGTAGGAAGCAAAGGTCGAGTAGCCTTCGCCACGGGTCGAGGTCGCACCCGTTTCATTGCCCTTGTTGCTGGCATTGAAATACTCCACGCCGAGCCGCAGGCCCGACGCCGTGTATGCGGCCAAGGCATCAAACCGGTCATAGCTGTGCGTGGTCACCACGCCATGCAGCGTCCCCTCCTTGCCATGATAGCCGCCTACACCCAGCTGGAAGCCATGATAGTTCAGACCCACACGGCCTTCGAAGTCGAGGCCATTGGTGCGGATCGGCTTCTTGTAGCCTGCGCCGCCGACCGCGGAGAACTGATAGGATACCAACCCATCGGCGAGCTTGCCGAGAACATGGATGCCCCAATCGGCGGTGTGGCCGAACTTGGCGCGGTCGGTCACGACTGTCTCGATGTAGCGATAGCCGTAGATGTGAAACACATAGGGAAGCCACGGCATGCTCGCGGAGCCCAATCGCACGGTGAAGGCATCACTGAACTTGGCCTGCAGATAGGCATACTTGATGAAGACCTGCGTAGCCTTGTCGGAGCTCATATAGGTGGCATCGGTCGTGACGTTGGCCGAAAACATTTTGCTGAATTTATGGCTGATGCCGATATAGGCCCGCTTGATGTCGAAGCTCGTGCCATTGGCG
>JBJKRM010000478.1:0-3754 GCA_046704685.1 Rhizomicrobium sp. | reverse complement strand
TCGAACGCCCCGTCCCGACCGCGACTTCTGTCCTCATCCCAAGGTCTGTGCTCATGCCCAGCTTCCTCAAAATCGCACGCAATAATGCATGAAGTACTTTTATTTGTAAAGTACTTCATAACTAATTCGCACAGACTGACTGCCGCAGACCAAGTTTTTGAAGTTGAAAGCCCTTTTCAGACCGGCCCGGTCCTGCGCACTCTCCAGCCCAACGAACCAGAGTGGGGGTTGTCTGTGAGTGCTGCCACCAAACGCGTAACCGAATTGACCTTCCGAGGGGTGCTTCTCGGAATCGCCATCACCGTGATTTTCACGGCCGCAAACGTCTATATCGGCCTGAAAGTGGCCCTGACCTTCGCCACCTCGATCCCCGCAGCCGTGATCTCGATGGCGGTCCTCTCGGCCTTCAAGGACGCCTCCATTCTCGAGAACAATATCGTGCAGACCGTGGCTTCGGCGGCCGGCACACTATCGGCGATCATCTTCGTCCTGCCGGGACTCGTGATCATCGGCTGGTGGACCGGATTTCCGTTCTGGACGTCGTTTTGGATCTGCGCCGCGGGCGGCGTGCTCGGCGTGCTGTTCACCATCCCGCTGCGCCGGGCGATGGTGACCAATTCCGACCTGCCCTATCCCGAAGGCGTGGCCGCGGCCGAAGTGCTGGAGGTCGGCGACCAAGCGCGCGGCGAGTCCACCGCTGAGACGCGCGAAGGTCTTTGGGCCGTGATCTACGGCTCGCTCGCCTCTTCGGCGCTGGCCCTCCTGGAGGCGACCCGCGTGGCAGCCTCCGACGTTTCCGGTTTCTTCCGCGTCGACAAATGGGCCAGCGGCTATCACATGTCGTTCTCGCTGGCGCTGATGGGCGCGGGATATCTGGTCGGCCTGTCGGTCGGCGTAGCAATGCTGGTGGGCGTGCTGATCGCCTGGGCCGGCGCCGTGCCGATCCTCACCACCCTTCACCCACAGGGGCATGCCGATCTCGGCACCTGGGTGTACGGCCTCTGGTACAACAATGTTCGCTTCATCGGCGCTGGCTGCATCGGCGTCGCAGCGATCTGGACATTAACCAAGCTCACCGGCCCGGTGGTACGCGGCGTGGTCTCCACTATGGCCGCTTCGCGTCGCGCCAAACATGCCATTGACACGCGCGACGTCGATCTTTCACCGATCTGGATCGCTCTGTTCACCATCATCTGCCTTGCCATCATCGGTTGGATACTGAAGGAGTTCCTGGGTTCGACGCCGCTCGCCAGCGAGACATCGCGGCTCATCATGACCGCACTGCCCTTCGTCTTCATCGGAGGCTTCCTGGTTGCCGCTATCACCGGCTACATGGCAGGCCTGATCGGCGCCTCGAACAGCCCGATCTCCGGCGTCGGCATCCTGGCGATCATCATCTGCGCCACCCTGCTTGTCGGCGTCGCGCACCCGCCGGCCGAGGCCAGAAGCGCACTCGTCGCCTTTGCGCTGTTCACCACTGCCGTGGTGTTCGCGATAGCGACGATCTCGAACAACAACCTGCAGGACCTCAAGACCGGCCAGCTCGTCGGTGCCACCCCGCGTGCCCAGCAATGGGCCCTGATCATCGGTGTCATCGCGGGCGCCGCGGTGATCCCGCCGATTCTGAACCTGCTCAATGAGGCCAACGGCTTTGTGGGAGCGCCGCATCTGGCGACTCAGGTGGGCACGCCGCTCGGTGCCCCGCAGGCGAACTTGATTGCGGCGCTCGCCAAGGGCGTCATCGAACAGAACATCCCGTGGCTGATGATCGGCATCGGCGCGCTCACCGGCGTGGGCGTCATCGTGCTCGACGAATTGCTGGGCCTGCGCAAATGGCTGCGGCTGCCGCCGCTCGCCGTCGGCATCGCCATCTATCTGCCGATGGAAGTGACGCTTCCCGTCGTGCTCGGCGCGGTGATCGGCTACTGGTACGACCGCTGGGCGAACCGGTCGAAGGCTCCCGAGCATGCCAAGCGACTCGGCGTTCTGGTGGCGTCAGGCATGATTGTGGGCGAGAGCCTGTTCGGCGTGCTGCTCGCCGGTCTGATCGTGGCGGCACAGAACGGCTATTTCCCGGCCAAGGACCCGGGCGCGCCTCTGGCGCTTGTTTCGGCCAATTTCAGCCCCGCCAACCTCATCGGCTGGGTGGCCTTCGGCATACTGATTCTCGACCTGTATGCCTGGAAGATCCGCCGGATTCGCGTGGCCAAGCCGGAAACGAAAATTGAGTGAAATGGTTCCGTGCATGGTTTTGATTTAGGCGCACTGACCCTATATTACTTGGAACTGAATCCGGGCTTGAACCATGGCGAACATCGCACTTGTCGACGACGACAAAAACATCCTGGCTTCCGTCCAAATGCTGTTGGAGCAGGAAGGCTATCACATCCGTACTTTCACGGATGGGGCCTCGGCTCTCACCGCTTTGACGGCGACCCCGCCCGATCTTGCCATTCTCGACATCAAGATGCCGCGCATGGACGGATTGGAGCTGCTGCGCCGCCTGCGCCAGGGGCAGGAGAATCTGCCAGTGATCTTCCTCACCTCCAAGGACGAGGAGATCGACGAGTTGATGGGGCTCAATGCCGGTGCCGATGACTACATCCGCAAGCCCTTCTCGCAGCGCCTCCTGCTCGAGCGCGTCAAGGCCGTGCTGCGCCGTGCCGAAGCCCACAAGGCCTCGCCGACCGGCAGCCCGGAAGCCAAGAAGGAGGCACTGGTCCGCGGCAAGCTGGCGCTCGATCCGCAGCGCCACGAATGCACCTGGGACGGCAAGCCGGTGCGGCTCACCGTCACCGAATTTCTGATCCTGCAGTGCTTGGCGCAGCGCCCCGGATTCGTGAAAAGCCGCGACAGCCTGATGGACGCCGCCTACGACGATCAAGTCTATGTCGACGACCGCACCATCGACAGCCACATCAAGCGTCTGCGCAAGAAGTTCAAGCAGGTCGACGACAGTTTCGAGGCCATCGAGACCCTTTATGGAGTTGGTTACCGCTATCGCGAAGTTTAGGTTTCTGCGATTCAGCGGCCGGATGAAGTTCTTCGGCAGCGCAGGAGAACGCCGTCATTCTGTCCTTCGATGGCGCATCATCCTGCTCAACACTGTCGTCTTCGCCGTGCTCATCGCAGGCGTCACCTGGGTGCAGACCTCACGCGTCGGCCTGGTCGACGAGCGTCTCACGGGCGTCGAAGAGGAGGCTCGCGTCGTCGCCTCGACGCTTGCCGAATATGCCACCATCACCGACAGCCGTGCCATCAACACCCAAAGCGCCGCCGAGCTGTTGCGCGACCTCTTGGGCCCGACGCGGCTGCGCGCGAGGCTTTACGACACCAACGGCCAGCTGATCGTCGACACGCGATATCTGCTCGCCCGCAATGTCGTGCAGGTCTCGGAGCTACCGCCGATCGACCGCTGGAGCCGTTTCGAACAGGCCATCGGACGCATCTACGACTCGGTCATGGGCGTGCGCCCTTATGGCAATCTGGAACCCTATTTCGAGGCAGGACAGGACGGCCGCGTCTACAAGGAGGTCACGGCGGCGCTCAGTGGCGTCACTACCGCCACCAAGCGCATCGACGAGCAGAACAAGCTGGTGCTGACCGCCGCCACGCCGGTGCAGCGCTTCCGCGCCATCTACGGCGTTCTTTTCGTTTCCACGGAAGGCGGCGACATCGACGACATACTGCGCCTGGAACGCACCAAGCTGATCGAGGTGTTCCTCATCGCCACGGTGGTGATGAGGAACACCTC
>JBJKRM010000477.1:0-6682 GCA_046704685.1 Rhizomicrobium sp. | reverse complement strand
CTTCCTGATGGCGCGCGCTTGCGGTGTCGCGATAGAGTCGTTTTCGTAAGGTTTCGGCGGCGAAAAATATTGCTGGACCCATCGCAACGGCACGCGCTGGAAGGTGTGCTGGCTGCCTCTGGGCGGTTACGTGAAGTTTGCCGGCGATGAAAACGCCGCCTCGACGCCGGATCGCGCGCGCATGGCGGCCATGAGCGACGAGGAAAAGAAGAACGCTCTCCCCTTCAAGCCGCTGTGGCAGCGGATGCTGGTGGCGGCGGCCGGTCCGTTGGCGAATTTCGTGCTGGCCTTCGTGGTGTTTATGGTCCTGTTCGGCGGTTTCGGGGCCAGGACCCTGTCGACCTATATCGGTGCAGTCCAGAACCACTCCCCGGCCGCCGCAGCCGGTCTGAAGCCCGGGGACAAGATCAAGGCGGTGGACGGCAAACCTGTCAAATTGTTTATCCCCGAGCTTCAGGACGTGGTCCGCTCCAGTGATGGCAAGACTCTCGCTATGACCGTCCAAAGGGATGGTAAAACGCTGCTACTGCATGTCACACCGCGGGTAATCCAGGCCAAGAACATCTACGGCGAGAATACCAAAATCATGGGGATCGGCGTGCTCCCGGCCGCCTCTTTCCCGGCCAACACGATCTATATCCACATTCCACTGACCAAAGTGCCCCTGCTCGCGGCCTCCGAATGCTGGAGAATCGTCGATACCTCACTGACTTATCTGTGGCGCATCGTGTCGCACAGGGCCGATGCGAGCCAGCTTGGGGGGCCGGTCGGCATTGCCGAGATGGCCAAATCGGCGGCCTCCCATGGTTTTTACGATTTCGTCTATCTGGTGGCTTTCATTTCTGTAAGCATCGGGCTGATCAACCTTTTTCCGATTCCGCCGCTCGACGGAGGGCATCTTCTGTACTATGCATGTGAAGGCGTTCTGGGACGGCCGCTGAACGAGCGGATCCAGGACGTGGGGTTCAGGTTCGGGCTGGCGCTGGTGATTGGTCTCATGATCTTTGCCACCTGGAACGACCTGGTGAGGTAGCTTGGGAGGATCTCGGCCGCGCCGCACATGATCCCATCATGTGTCGCAAGTTCTGAGACGAGTCAGAGACTAGTGAATGAGCTCTAAGGCCCTGTTCGCCCGACTTAAGCGCGCGGCTCCGGCATCGCTTGTCTTGGCGACGGTAGTCATCGGTTCGGCTGATGCGCAACTCGCACCGCCGGCGGCGACTCCGTCCAATGGCAATCCGGATGCGACGGCGCCGAACGAGCATGCCGAGGCTGCGAAGTCGCAAATTATTCGGCGCATCGTGGTGGAAGGCACCCAGCGCATCGAACCGGCGACGGTTCTCACCTACATCACCTTGCATGAAGGCGACGTCTATTCCGCGCCGGCGGCGGACCGCGCCTTGAAGTCGCTGTTTGCCACCGGGCTGTTTTCCGACGTGAAGATCGATTGGAACGGCTCGACCATGACGGTCCATGTGGTCGAGAACCCGATCATCAACCGCGTCGATTTCGAGGGCAACTCCAAGGTCACCACCAAAGACCTGACGAAGGAATCGCAGCTCAAGCCGCGCATGGTGTTCACCCGCGCCAAGGTGCAGTCCGACGTTCAGCGCATCATTGAGTTGTATCGGCGAAACGGCAAGTTCGCGGCGTCGGTGAATCCGCAGATCATCCAGCGCCCGCAGAACCGCGTCGATCTGATCTACTCGATCAACGAAGGTCCCACGACGGGGGTGTCGCGAATCAGTTTCGTCGGCAATAAGGCGTTTGACGATTCAACCTTGCGCGATCAGATCGCGACCGAGGAAAGCGCCTGGTGGCGCATTCTGGCGTCGAATGACAATTATGATCCCGATCGTCTGCTGTTCGACCGCGAGCAGCTGCGCCGCTTCTATGTCAATCACGGCTATGCCGACTTCCACGTCGTTTCGGCGGTTGCCGAGCTGACGCCGGATCATAGCTCCTTCTACATCACCTTCACGCTCGATGAGGGCAAGCAGTACAACTTCGGCAAAGTTGTGATCGACTCCAAGATCAAGGAACTGCCGCCGCAGACCTTGATGAAGCTGGTGAACATTAAGCCCGGGGATCTCTACGACGAGAGCCGCGTCGAGAAGCTGAAGGATACTCTGGTCAACGCCGTCGGCACAAAAGGGTACGCCACGGCCGATGTGGGCGTTCGCCTGCGCCGCAATCCGGAAAACCACACGATCGACCTAATTCTGCGCGTTGTGCAGGGCCCACGTGTCTACATCGACAAGATCAACATCGTCGGCAACACGCGGACGCTGGACAAGGTTATCCGGCGCCAGCTGCGCTTCACCGAAGGCGACGCTTTCAATCGCGACTTGATCGACCGTTCCCGCACGCGCATCCGTGCGCTGGGCTTCTTCAAGGACGTCACCATCAAGAACTCGGCCGGCCCGCGCCCGGACAAGACCGACATCACGGTGACCGTCAAGGAGCAGTCGACCGGTGAGGTCTCGCTTGGGGCCGGCTATTCGTCGACCAGCTCTTTCGTTGGCGAGTTCTCCTACACGGAGCGCAACCTGTTCGGGCGCGGCCAGTATCTGCGCGCCAGCATCTCGATGTCGGGGATTTCGAAGCAATACCAATTCAGCTTTACCGAGCCGTGGTTCCTTGATCGTCCGCTGGCGGCCGGCATCGATCTGTACAAGTGGGTGACGGACTACAATCAGGCCAACTACCGTGGCGATGTGACCGCTGTGGGATTGCGCTTTGGCTTCCCCACCTCGGAATACGGCAGCATCCAGCTTCGCTACACCTTCCGCATCAACAAGGTGACGGCTTTTGCCGGTGCTCCTCCGGCATTGCAGCAGGAGCTGCAACTTTACGGCAACAACACAGACACGTCGCTGATCGGCTTCACCTTCGGCTTCAACACTCTCGATGACTACCTGAAGCCGACGCACGGCGTGCTGTTCTCGGTCAGCCAGGATTTCGCCGGGCTGGGAGGCGGCCTCAAGTTCCTGAAGACCGAAGGGAGCTTCACCTACTACCACCCGCTGTTCTGGAAAATGATCGGCCAGCTCACCTTGGGCACTGGTTTCATCCAGGGCTATGGCGGCACCAGCGTCCCGATCGAAGAGCGCTTCTTCCGCGGCGGTGACACCTTCAGAGGCTTCAAACTGGCCGGTATTGGGCCGCGCGACACAAGCTATCAGGGTGACTACGGCGCTCTGGGTGGCGATTTCTATGCCATTGGGACGGCTCAGGCCCGTCTGCCGGACATCCTGCCGTCCGACTATGGCATGCAGTTTGCCTTGTTCAGCGATTTCGGCACTCTGGGGCATCTTGATTCGCCGTTCCGCGGGGCCGCTTATCCGAACATCAAGGACAACTTGGCCTTCCGTGCCTCGGCGGGTATCAGTGTAAAATGGAAGTCGCCCTTTGGCCCGGTGCAGATCGATTTGGGCATACCGATCGCCAAGGCGCCCTATGATAAGACCCAGTTCATCCACTTCAGTGCCGGCACGGGAATGTGATCCATGACGAAACTCTCTCTCTTCACCCGCACCTTGATGGTGGCAGGGATGGTCCTGCTGGTGGCTATGTCGGCCCAATCGGCCTATGCCGCAGCACCTTCGACCGGTGTGGCGCCTGTCGCGCGGATTCTGATCGTTGACCTTCGCCGCGCCGTGACCACATCCAAGGTCGGTCAGTCGATCCAGGAGCAGGTCAACAAGCTCAAGAGCCAGGCCCAGGCAGAGCTCAAGGGCGAAGCCGCCGCTTTGCGGAAGGAGAAGGCCGCTCTGGAGCAACAGGCCGCCATCCTGGCCCCCGCCGTCAAGGCGAAGAAGGCGAAAGCGTTCGAGGCGCGCGTGGCTTCGTTCCAGAAAAAACTGAACGAGCGTGGTCAGCTCATTCAAGGCGGCATGCTGAAGGCCAATCAGAAAGTCGAGGACGCACTCGGTCCGATCCTTCGAGGCATCATGCAGGAGCGCCATGCCTCCGTGATGTTGGATCGCACATCGGTTTTGATCGCTCCTCCGGGGCTGGACGTCACCGCTGTCGTGATACAGCGGCTGGACTTGAAGATGCCGTCGGTGAAGGTCGAACTGACGCCGTTGCCGCCGGGCGTGGCTGAGGCCGCCGCCCGGCAGCGGGAAGAACAGTAGGCTTCCGCCGCGCGGCGTCCGGACATGGCCGATCCTCGCTTCTATGACAACCAGGGGCCGTTCACGCTGGCCGAGGTTTGCGCGAAGGTCGGGGTTGCTGTTCCCGAGGGCGCGGACGGCGGTGCAAAGATCGCCGACGTAGCAAGCCTGACGGGGGCTGTTGCCGCGCATTTGACATTTTTCTCGGCCGAAAAATCGAGCCCGGAATTCCAGCAAACCGCCGCTGGCGCCTGTCTTTTTCCGCAAAAGCCGAAGGGGCGTATCCGGGAATTCCCGGCCAGCACGGCGATCGTCCGTGTGCCGTCCGTGCAGCACGCCTTCGCCGCCGCCGCCGAGATGTATTATCCCGGCTGCAATCGCATATCAGGCCCGTTCACGCCGGGCATCGATCCTTCCGCCAAGATTGGTCAGAACGTCCAGATCGGTCCGGGCGTTGTCGTCGGTCCGGGCGCGGAGATCGGCGATGGCACGCGGTTGGGACCGAATACGGTGATCGGGCGCGGTGTTGCCATCGGCCGTGATTGCGACATCTCGGGCAACACCACGATTGTCTGCACCTATATGGGCGATTCGGTGCTGGTTCTGCCGGGGGCCCAGATCGGTCAGCCGGGATTCCGCTTCGCCTCCAGTCCGCAGGGCCACACCAAGGTGGCGCAGCTTGGTCGCGTCATCATTCAGGATCGGGTCGAGATTGGGGCCTGCACGACCATCGATCGCGGCGGTTTGGGCGACACGGTTGTGGGCGAGGGCACCAAGATTGATAATCTGGTGCAGATTGGGCACAACACCCAGATCGGGCGCCATTGCATCATCGTCAGTCAGGTCGGAATCTCCGGCAGTTCTACGCTCGGTGACTTTGTGGTTCTGGGCGGGCAGGTCGGGGTCTCCGATCATTGCAAGATCGGTACGGGCGCGCGTCTTGGGGGGCGCACGGCCATGACCATTGGTATGGAGCTGGAGGGTGGCAAGGATTACGGGGGAGTGCCGGCCAAGCCGCTCAGGGATTGGATCCGCGAGGTTTACGCGGTGAATGCGTTGATCAAGAAGCCGAAGCGAGGCGGCAATGAGTGAGACACAGGCCTTGGACAAGGTTCTGGACGTGGGCGACATCATGCGCCTGCTGCCGCATCGCGCGCCGTTCCTCTTTATCGAGAAGCTGGCCAATATCGTTCCTGGCCAGAAAGCCACCGGCTATAAGGCCATCGGTTACAACGAGCCGTATTTTGCTGGGCACTTCCCTGGTCACCCGGTGATGCCGGGCGTCTTGATTATCGAGGCACTGGCGCAGACGGCCGGTGCCCTGGTGATGCATACACTGGGCCTCAGCAGTGAGAACTGCATAGTTTATTTCATGACTATCGAGAAGGCGCGCTTCCGCCGTCCTGTTCGTCCGGGCGACATGCTGCGGATGGAGGTGAGCGCTCTTCGCCGCCGGGGGCCCGTGTGGCGATTTGCTGGCGAGGCCTATGTCGACGACGCGTTATGTGCGGAAGCGGAATATTCCGCGATGATCCAGGAAGGCACGGGCGACGATGGCGGTGCATCCGACGGCGATCATTGAAGACGGCGCAGTCCTGGGAGCGGACGTCGAGGTCGGTCCCTACTGCATTGTCGGCCGTGAAGCCCGCTTGGGCGACGGGGTTCGCCTGCTTTCCCATGTGGTGATCGGCGGAGCAACCGAGATCGGCGCCCGGACCGTGGTTCATCCCCATGCCGTGCTCGGAGGCGAGTCCCAGATCCGTGGCAATGAGGCGGCAGGTACGCGCCTGGTGGTCGGCGAGGACTGCGTCATCCGCGAGCATGTCACCTTCAGCCTGGGTTCGAAGAAGGGCCATACCGTCAACAAGATCGGCGCCAGGGGCTATTTCATGGCCTACAGCCATGTCGGTCACGATTGCGACATCGGCAGTGATTGCACCTTGGCCAATGGGGTGCAGATCGCCGGGCACGTGACCTTGGGCGATGGTGTCATCATCGGCGGCTTGGCGGCCGTGCAGCAGTTCGGCCGTGTCGGACGCGGCGCCATGCTGGGGGGACTGTCTGGCGCCCATCTCGACATCATCCCCTTCGGCATCGCCCAGGGCAGCCCGCACGCCGAGCACTGCGGTCTCAATATCGTCGGCCTCAAGCGGAGCGGTATCCCGCGTCCGTCGATCCACGCCATGCGCGCCACCTATCGCGCGATCTTCCTCCAGGACGGCGGCTCGATGAGCGAACGCGTCGCCGCCGCGCGGGCGCAGTGGGGCGACATCACCGAGGTGTGTGAAATTCTCGATTTCATCGAGGCGCCGGCCAAGCGGAAGATCAGCCCGGCCCGCCGTCACGGCGCGGACGAAGGCGGGTGACGCCCCTCCGCATCATCGCCAGCGGCGGCGAGCTGCCCAAGGCGATCGCCGAAAGCGTGCGCGAACGCGGGCGGGACATCTTCGTCGTTGCCTTCACCGGTTCGGCCGACGACTGGGTCAACACCATGCCGCATGAATGGGTGTCATTGGGCGAGGTCGGCCGGGTGATGAAAATCCTGCGCAACGCCGGCTGCGAAG
>JBJKRM010000476.1:0-4788 GCA_046704685.1 Rhizomicrobium sp. | reverse complement strand
GGTCAAGGCGGCCGGCCGTTTTGTAGCGCACGCCAGGCGGCAGCCAGCCAACCGGCGCGATCACATCGGCCTCGACCTCGCCGCTCGCCACCAGCTTTCCGAGCCGCGCCGAGACGAACGCGCCGTGGGTTGGAGTGGCAGCATTGGGAAACAGTGTTGTGACTGTGAGGACTGAGAGCTTGTGGCCGGTCATGCCGGGGATTCCCTGAGCGGTCTGTAGCCAAGCTGGTCGCGAATGAGGTCAGACACACGCGCCGCATTGCCGTTCCAGGTCATGTTCCGGGCGACGATCTTGTCGGCTGCTGCTTGGCCAAGCCGGGCGCGAAGCGCCGCGTCGTTTGCCAGTCTCTCCAGGGCCGCTGCCATCGCTCCGCTGTTGTTGGAAGGCACAAGCAAAGCGTCTTTGCCGTTTTCCAGGACTTCCATGATGTTCGGCGTTGCGGGCGCCACGATGGTGCGGCCTAGAGCCATATATTCGAACAGCTTCAGCGGACTGGCGTAGGATGTCACTTCGGGCTGGAGCGCGATGTCCATCGCCGAGATCAGACTTGGCAGCGCCGAGCGTGGCATCGTACCGGTGAAATGCACGCGGTCGGTGATCCCGAGCGCCTCGGCTTGTTGTTCGAGTGACTGACGCGCCGGACCGTCTCCAACCACCAGGAGCTTTGCGTTAGCGAGGATGGGGCGTTTCGCGAGGAGGTCCACGATGCGATCAAGGCCGTGCCATTCCCGTACATAGCCCACAAATCCCAGAACCAAGGCGCCTTCGAGGCCGAGCTTGGCCTTGGCACGCGTCAAGTCGTCGGCGCGGAACGCATTAAGATCGACGCCATTCGGGGTGACAACGATGCGCGTCATGGGCACCCCAGCGCGTGCCACGTAGTCGGCAAGAACTCCTGTGACCGGCAGCACGACCGACGCGCCGCGCCAACAGGCCTGTTCGGTGAACGCGGCGGCGATCGGCCAGGACAGGCCGCCGAATTTGTTACGCTCCTCGGCGAGGGGGGCATTTACCTCCAAGAGGTAAGGCAAGCGAAACAGCTTGGCAGCCCACAACCCCGACAACGTATAGAGGTTAGCACGTTCGTAAAGCGCATCAGGACGGTGCCTGAAGGCCGCGATCGCTAGCTTGGCGAACTCGTGAAAGCTATAGGCGAACTCCGCCAACTCATAGATAAACCGTGGCAGGAGCTTGCGCTCCAGCGTCTGAGCCGTCGCATCAACCCGTTGCGGTTCTACTACCACGACGCGGTGCCCCTGGCTACGCAGGGCATGGATCAATTCATCGATATGTACGGACTGGCCGTCGCGTGCCCGCGTACGGTGATGATAGAGGATCGTCAGCGCTTTCAATGCAAAGTCCTGTTGAAGCTCAGCGTCCACCCTGAGCAAACACCAAGACACGGAACGTCTGCAGCATGATCGAAAGATCACGAAGCACGCTGAAATGCTTCAGGTAGTACAGATCGTACTCCAGTTTCCGCGCGGCATCTTCCACCGAAGCGCCATAGGGATAGTTGATCTGGGCCCAACCGGTGACGCCTGCCTTGACGCAGTGGCGTAGGTGATACAGCCGGATTTCTTCTGAAAGCTGATCGACAAACACTGGGCGTTCCGGACGCGGGCCGACCATCGACATCTGCCCGAGCAGAACATTGATCAGCTGTGGAACCTCGTCGATACGGGTGCGGCGCAGGATGCGGCCGATGCGGGTGACCCGCGGATCGTTTTCACTGGCCCATTGCGCCCCGAATTTTTCGGCATCGACACGCATGGTGCGAAACTTGATGATGTGGAACGGCTTGCCGCCCTGGCTAACACGCTCCTGGCGATAGAACACCGGTCCGAAATCCTCGAACACGATGGCAACCGCAATAACTGCAAGTGTCGGCAGCGTCAGCAGCAGAAGCGATAGCGACACAGAGATGTCGAGGACACGCTTCAAGGCGCGGTCGAGCCAGCCGAACCGGAACCCCTCTGAGTACAACAGCCAGTGGGATTCGGTCCACTTTAGTTCGACACGCCCCGTTTCGCGCTCGACAAAGGTGTTGAAGTCGAACACCGGGACGCCGTTGGCTTTCCATGGCAGCAGGTGATCGAAACGCATCTCGGATGGGCTATCGACGGCGACCACCACCTGATCGATATGCAGTTTGGCTTCCAGCTCCTCGACGGTCTGCACATTGGCAAGCGTGGTGATTGGGGCCCCCGGAATATGGGTGGGCCGTGCGCCCCCCAAATATTCTTCACCCAGGAAGTGAAGCTGCGCCAAGCGGCGGTCGGAACGGCGGAAGAGGTTACGCAGATAGTGGGCCCGCACACCGGTGCCAATGATCAAGATGTGACGCCGGAACCAATGACGGCGGGCCATGGCCAAGAAGACCGGACGCGCCAACACGCCTCCGAATAGGCCGGCGCCCATGCCTAGAAGAACGATCGTCAGCCCGCGGCTTGCGCTTTTGAACGCGAGCGAGTGGAAAAAGAAGCTTAGGCCGAAGTGAATGACGAGCAGGGACAATACGGCGCTGACCGCCAGGGCAACAACGAGCCGGGTGATCGATGTCGAAAAGTTAACAAGCGCGTCGAAACGATAACTGCCTGCGGCATAGGCGAAGGCGAACGAACCGGCGACCATGCAAATAATCACGACCCCCGTCTGGGCGAGGCTGTCGAGACCAAGCCGATCATGGATGGCATATATCAGTGCAGCCATTGTTCCAGCCATGAAGACCAAGTCGAGCGCTGCAAGAGTGGTGCGGGATCCTGGAAGGAAGCGTTGCCGCATTTGCGACTTGGTTGCGCTTCCACTGCGTTGATCCACTGTTGTGCCCAGGGGGCCGGCAACCCGAGCCGCATCCCACTGAGCTGTTCCGAAGGCATTGCCGGCGACCTGCGCACGGAATACTCCGAAAGCGTCTCGCATCTTCATTTTCCCCACCGTGTTCGCGCGCTATCCATATCCAATTCGCTTTCCAAGAAAAAGAAGATTTTAATAAGAATAATTGTGATCTTCATTAAACTTGCCTAGTAGTTAATGCGAAGCAGGTGCAGAACATGTCTGGTTTAAGGGTTAATTTTAACAACCAAGACAACTTGTGAGACTTGATTGCGATCAGGAAGAGTTCTGGTGCGTCGGGAGGGTGCCTGTAGCGCACCGGCACATGCGCTATTCAATGACTTTGCAGGCAGGGTGGTTCCTTCCTCGTTGTCCTGTAAGAATTCTGCAGTGCTGATGCCGGTAGAAACCCGGCGGAGCCCCGCCGTAGGCACACGTCGCTGCAAGTTACGCGCAAGTGGGCCGCATTTTGGGGGGGCGCATTTAGGAGGATGTGCGGCTTCCGTGCCGCGGAGCCACACTTTCTGGAAAGCCCTGCAAAGCGTTATTGGAAAAGTTCTCGTTTAATCGTTAAGTTGAGTCCCCGAGATCTCGCACAGGGGCATTACATGAATCGTTCGGTCTTCACCGGCATGACGCATCCGGTGGCACTATTACTTGTCGCACTGAGTATTCTCGCAGCAGGTTGCGCCAACAATTTGCCGCCACCGCCGAATGCGCCGGAAAACAGCACGGCCTATCGGATCGGCCCTGGCGATTCCTTGAGCATATTCGTCTGGCAGAACAAGGAGCTGTCGACCGTTGTTCCTGTGCGTCCCGACGGTAAGATCTCGCTACCGCTGATCAATGACATGCAGGCGGCCGGTAAAACCCCCACCCAGCTGTCTGAGGACATCCAGAATCAGCTCAAGAAATACGTCAACAACCCGCTCGTCACGGTCATCGTCCATTCTTTCGTGGGTCCGTATTCCCAGCAGGTCCGTGTGGTGGGCGCGGCTGAAAAGCCACAGTCGATCCCATATCGCGAAAAAATGACGGTCCTCGACGCTATGATCGCAGTTGGTGGGCTGACGCCGCTGGCCGCTGGCGACCGTGCAACACTTTATCGAACGGTGGATGGTAAGCCCCACAGCTACAGGCTGCGACTTGACGACCTCCTCAGGGACGGCGACATGTCGGCAAATGCGCCATTGGCACCGGGTGATGTTATAATTATACCGCAAAGCTACTTCTGATCGGCTGTTCAGCGGGGGACGGAGAGCGGTGGCGGACTCAAACGACAAGGCAATCTTGACGGATCGGTCGACGTTGGCTGATGCGCAAAGGCGTATGCACTGTGTCTTGGTCGCAGTCCTCCTCGCCTCGGCCCTGCCGTCGAGTGCCTTGGCGCAGGGCAGCGAAGATCCTGCGCCGGCGTCGAGCACTGCCGGGACTGACTCGTCTGGTATCTTCGGGGCTTTTGATACAGGGCAGGATTCTTTGCCGCTGCCTCCGGTTACCTTCAGCGCCTTTGCCGATCTCGCGGAAGGCTATAGCACCAGCTCAAACGGTAGCGGCGCTTCACGTAGTGACGACACATTTACGCGAGGCCGAGTTGGTTTTCTGCTGCATTACGACAAGCCTAGGCTCAAAGCTAATGCGACCTACAACCTGACGGGCGAATACTGGTCCAGGTTTCATAGCCTCAATCATCTGTCGCAACGTCTCAGTCTGGATTCCCGGCTCACCGTTATTCCTGAGATGTTGTATGTGAGTGCGAATGCCTTCGCGACGCCGACGGAACTGACGCGTGTCGGCGGGCTTTCGGCGGCGGGCGAGCCGATTTCGCGTACCAACACGCGCGACACCTACGGCTATATTGTGCGGCCGTGGTTCCTGCTGCACTTCGAGGTCTACGCCACTTCAACCCTTGTCGCTTCCCTGGGAGGCGTGTTCTTCGTCACGCCTTCGAC
>JBJKRM010000475.1:0-2539 GCA_046704685.1 Rhizomicrobium sp. | reverse complement strand
ACCTGGCTGAACGGCTTGAACAGCACGGCCAGCTTGTCGGCTGGAATGCCGGATCCGGTATCCTTGACGCAGACAACCGTTCCGCCCTCCCCGCCGCCGCAGCAATCGACGGCAACACGGCCGCCTTGGGGTGTAAACTTCACGGCGTTGGAAAGCAGGTTCAACATGATCTGGCGGAAGGCGCGCTCGTCCGCCACAAGCTGTGGACAATCCGCTGCGATCTCGAAACACAGATCCAGCCCTTTTTTCGCGGCGCGTATCGCGATAACACGCTCCACATTGGCCATCACCGCCGGAAGATCAAGCGGCCTGGGGTCGATATCCATGCGCCCGGCCTCGATCTTAGCGACATCGAGGATATCGTTGATCAAGGTCAAAAGATGTTTGCCCGAGAGATGGATGTCGTTGGCGTATTCGGGATAGCGCGGGCTATTGTCACCCAGCGCCTGGCTCGAGATGATCTCGGAAAAGCCGATGATGGCGTTGAGCGGCGTGCGTAGTTCGTGGCTCATGTTGGCAAGGAACGCCGTCTTGGACTGGCTGGCCGTCTCGGCCTCCTGGCGCTTCAACACGGCTTCGTCGCGCGCCGCGGCCAATTCCTTGCCGAGATCCTCGTTCTCGAAACGCGCCCGCAGCATATCCTCGACGCGGCGGCGCGCGGCGATGCCGGAATATGCCATGTACCAGATCCAGAGCGGCAGGACGCAGAGCAGCACATGCGCGGCCGCCCCATTGCTCATCGCCAGCCTTGCGCCGAGAGGCCCGGCCACGGCGGCGACCCCGGTCAGGTAGACCCTGCGACAGGCGCTGCGTGACAGCGCCATCGCCCACAGCGCCATCATCTCGACGATCATCACGAACATATTGTTGGCGGCGTTTCCTTCCACCCACAGAAGCCAGGCGACACCGCCCCAGCACAGACCGATTAGGGCCTGTGCCAGCACCAGTTCCATCCGAATCTGTGCCAGGTTGTCGCCGATCACGACATGATGCCGCCGCCACACGACATAGACAGCGACGCCGACCATGCAATGTAGGCCGATTGCCAGAAAGACATGGCCGACGGGAAGCACGCCGAACTGGGCGCGCCCTGCGAAGAGGGCCAGACCGGCAATGGCCACGCCGATTGGGTTGAAATAGACAGTGGACGGCAGGGTGTCGATGACAAGGTTCAGACGCGCTTCGGAGAACCGCGTGTCCTGCCGTTGCGGGTGGTCTACAGGATCAGAATGACGCATCTACACAAATCGACGCTTTGACCGACAGCCCCATTGTGCCGGCCGCAAATCACCTCTACCTGTAGGAGACCATCAGTTAAGAACTGGCTGCTGCTGGTCGGAGCGAATCCGCTTCGGGCCATTTCTGTTGTGGAATTTTGGCCGAATCACTCTCATTTTGGAACAATGGCTAAAGACCTCTTCGAAAACGTGCCGTCCGGCGGACGGGAATACACCGCCAAGGACATCGAGGTCCTGGAAGGCCTCGAGCCGGTTCGCCGCAGACCTGGCATGTATATCGGCGGCACCGATGTCACGGCGCTGCACCATCTGGCGGCCGAGATCCTGGACAATTCCATGGACGAGGCCGTGGCAGGCTTCGCCAGCCGCATCGAGATCGAGCTGGCGCCCGGCGACGTTCTGACCATCCGCGACAACGGCCGCGGCATTCCGACCGACCCGCATCCCAAATTCAAGAACAAGTCGGCGCTGGAAGTCATCATGACCACGCTGCACGCGGGCGGGAAGTTCGACGGCAAGGTTTATGAGACGTCCGGCGGCCTGCACGGCGTCGGCGCCTCGGTGGTGAACGCGCTGTCCGAATGGATGGAGGTGGAGGTCTTCCGAGACCGCAAAGGCTGCAAGATGCGCTTCGAGCGTGGCAAGGCCGTCGGCAAACTGAAGGACACCGGCAGCGCCAACCGCCGCGGAACCGTGACCACCTTCAAGCCCGATCACAAGATATTCGCCATCGGCGAGCCGCACTTCTCGCCGAGCCGCCTCTACCGGATGGCAAAATCGAAGTCCTACCTGTTCCGTGGCGTCGAAATCCGCTGGAAGTGCGATCCTTCTCTCATTGAGGAGGGCAAGACACCGGCCGAAGACACTTTCCACTTCCCCGGCGGCCTCACCGACTATCTGGCGGGCGAAATCGAAGGCAAGACCCAGGTCACCCCGCGCCTGTTCTTCGGTCGCTCGGAGAACAACGGAAAAGGCACGGTGGAATGGGCCATCGGCTGGGTGCCGGAAGCCGAGCCGTTCCTGCAGTCCTACTGCAACACCATTCCGACGCCGGCCGGTGGCACGCATGAGCAAGGCCTGCGCAACGCGTTGACTCGCGCCTTGCGCGCCCATGGCGAGCGCGCCAACAACCGCAAGACGTCTGCCATCACGCCCGACGACGTGATGGCCTCGGCCTGCGGCATGCTGTCGGTGTTCATCCGCGATCCGGAATTCCAGGGCCAGACCAAGGACAAGCTGTCGTCACCCGACGCCCAACGGCTGGTGGAAAACGTGGTGCGCGATCACTTCGACCACTGGCT